>NZ_JBVIPD010000007.1:0-202064 GCF_055578235.1 Streptomyces sp. NPDC033136 | reverse complement strand
ACCTCCCCCCCCCCCCCCCCCCCCCCCCCCCTTCTCCCCCCCCCCCCCCCCCTTTCCCCCCCCCCCCCCCCCCCCCCCCCCCCCCCACGCCCGTCAGTTCGGGCGACCGGGACCACTACTCAGCTCTACTGGCCTGCCCCACTGCTTGAAACGACCAGAGCATCCGCGCGTTTCCCGGACCATCAGATCCGACTCTCCGATCCGCGGCGGGCGACCCAGATACTGGACAGTGGGGCAACGCCTCGCCCGCTGCACTTTTGACCCCCGAGCGCCAGCAGCGTGACCTTCGCTTCCGCAAGGTCGATACTGCCGACTGGAGGATCACCGGACCGCTCGTCCACGACGACCATCCATACCTGACGCCCCATCACCAAAGTCAGCATCAGTACCGCCACAACGCGCTACGGAGGGCTACGGACCGTCAAGATCGAAAAATAGTCAAACCTAAGCTGACCTGCGAAGATGAAGGTCAGAGGCCCAGATGCTAGTCTCATCAGGAGGTCCCAGTGAAGATGCTGATCAACGTCCCGGAGACCGTCGTCGCGGATGCGCTGCGTGGTCTGGCGGCTGCCCACCCGGAGCTGACCGTGGACGTGGAGAACCGGGTGATCGTGCGGCGGGACGCTCCCGTGCCCGGAAAGGTGGGGCTGGTCTCGGGCGGAGGCTCGGGGCACGAACCGCTGCACGGTGGTTTCGTGGGCCCCGGCATGCTGTCGGCGGCCTGTCCGGGCGAGGTCTTCACCTCTCCCGTGCCGGACCAGATGGTGCGTGCGGCCGCCGCAGTGGACAGCGGAGCCGGCGTGCTGTTCATCGTGAAGAACTACACCGGTGACGTGCTCAACTTCGACATGGCCGCCGAGCTGGCCGAGGACGAGGGCATCCAGATCGCGAAGGTACTGGTCAACGATGACGTGGCGGTGACCGACAGCCTCTACACGGCAGGGCGGCGCGGCACGGGCGCGACCCTGTTCGTGGAGAAGATCGCGGGCGCCGCCGCCGACGAGGGCATGCCGCTGGAGCGGGTCGAGGCGATCGCCCGGCAGGTGAACGAGAACTCCCGCAGTTTCGGCATCGCGCTGAGCGCCTGCAGCACGCCCGCCAAGGGCAGCCCCACCTTCGATCTGCCTCCCGGTGAGCTGGAGTTGGGCATCGGCATCCACGGCGAGCCCGGCCGGGAGCGGCGGCCCATGATGACCTCCGGCGAGATCGCCGAGGCCGCCGTCGAGGCGGTGGTCGACGACCTCCGGCCGCGCAATCCGGTGCTGGTCCTGGTCAACGGCATGGGCGCGACGCCGCTGCTCGAGCTGTACGGCTTCAACGCCGAGGTGCACCGGGTGCTGGCCCAGCGCGGCGTCCCGGTGGCCCGGGTCCTCGTGGGCAACTACGTCACCTCCCTGGACATGGCGGGCGCCTCGCTCACCCTGTGCCAGGCCGATGAGGAGCTGCTGCGGCTGTGGGACGCGCCGGTGAAGACCCCGGGGCTGCGCTGGGGCGTGTGAGACACAGGAGGCAGCGGATCACCACGTATCTACCAGGCAAGGAGATCCAGTGCTCGACGCCGATTTCTTCCGCCGTTGGATGACGGCGACCACCGCGTCCGTCGACCGCGAGGCGGAACGGCTCACCGCCCTCGACTCCCCCATCGGGGACGCCGACCACGGCAGCAACCTCCAACGCGGGTTCCGGGCCGTGGCCGCCGCCCTGGAGAAGGAGGCCCCCGGCACGCCCGGCGGGGTCCTGACGCTTGCGGGTCGCCAGCTCATCTCGACGGTGGGCGGCGCCTCGGGGCCGCTGTACGGAACGCTGTTGCGCCGTACCGGCAAGGCACTCGGCGATGCCGCCGAGGTCAGCGCGGAGCAACTGGCCGGGGCGCTGCGGACCGGCGTGGACGCGGTCATGACGCTCGGGGGTGCCGCGCCTGGCGACAAGACCATGATCGACGCGCTGGTGCCCGCGGTGGACGCGCTCGGTGACTCCTTCGCCGCGGCCCGGACCGCCGCCGAGGAGGGGGCCGTGGCGACGACGCCCCTGCTGGCGCGCAAGGGCCGGGCGAGCTATCTGGGTGAGCGCAGCATCGGCCACCAGGACCCGGGTGCCACGTCGTCGGCGCTGCTGATCGCCACCCTGGCGGAGGCCGCCGGTGAGTGACGAGCGGCTCGTGGGAATCGTGCTGGTGTCGCACAGCGCGGAGGTGGCCGCGTCGGTCGCCGCGCTGGCGAGGGGGCTCACGGGCGGCGGCCCGGCGGTGCCGGTCGCCCCTGCGGGCGGCACCGAGGGCGGCGGGCTCGGCACGAGCGCCGAACTGATCGCCGCGGCGGCCGCGTCCGTCGACCGGGGCGCCGGAGTCGCCGTCCTCGCCGACCTGGGCAGCGCGGTGCTGACCGTGAAGGCGCTGCTGGCGGAGGGCGACGAACTCCCGGAGGGTACGCGCCTGGTGGACGCGCCCTTCGTGGAGGGAGCCGTGGCCGCGGTCGTCACGGCGGCCACCGGGGCGGATCTGACGGCGGTGGAGTCGGCCGCCGCGGAGGCGTACACGTACCGGAAGGTGTGAGGCACGCCTGCGGCCGGGCCCGCCGGGAAGGCGGCGCACCCGGCCGCAGGCGTGTGCGTGACGCGTCGTCAGCCGCTCAGCCCCCGTCGACGAACCGCCTCGCCAGCCGCTCGCCCGTCGTCACGGCCGCCGTGTGGTCCTCGATGGGGGACACCCGGGTGTTCTTGAAAACGATGTAGGTGACGCCGGAGGGCACGCCCCCGGCGTGCGGGTCGGGGCCGATGCCGAGCGCCTCGGCGGTCGCGTAGGACGCCTCCCCGATGATGCCCTGCGGGCCCGTGTCGCCGACGACCGCGTACTGCACACGGTCGCCGAACACGACGGCCACCACCGAACCGCCCCCCACACCGTGCTCCCGGTAGTCCCAGATGCGGCTCGGTGCCGGTACGACGATGAAGGGCAGGCTCTCGGCGCTCAACGGGCGCCCGTCGGACTGCGCGTAGGCCGTGCTCGCGGCGAAGTACGGGTCGGTGCGGCGGTTGCAGCGGGGGCCGGGGCGGCCGTCGCAGTCGATGTCCATGTCGGCTTTCCAGAACACGGCGTCGCGGGTGCCGCAGACCGGGATGTTCGCGGGTGCGCCCTTGTCACTGCGGTACCGGCCGCGGGAGACGGGAGCGCAGTCCTGTACCTTGGCGAGCAGATCGGCGGCGCGGACGGGGCTCTCGCGCCGCACCAGCGGCTGGGGCGGGGCGGTGGGCGGTGTCGTCGGAGCGAGCAGACCGGCGGCGCGGGCGGGGCTCTCGCGCCGCACCAGCGGCTGGGGCGGGGCGGTGGGCGGTGTCGTCGGAGCGAGCAGACCGGCGGCGCGGGCGGGGCTCTCGCGCCACACCAGCGGCTGGGGCGGCGCCGCGGGCGGTGTCGTCGGAGCGAGCAGGGCGGCGCTGGCCGCGGCCAGTGTGAGCGACTGGACACGCACGATGGAAGGGCCTCTCCCTCGGGGACCTGACGGGCACTCAGCCCAATCTGGCCCCGGGCCGGTCACCGAGCCACCGCTGGGGGGCCGGACGGTGCACGGCCCCAACGCCCGACAGGGGCCGGGCGTCTGAGTCCGTGTGAGACCCCGGCCACCCGGCCGCCCGCGCCGGCGCGGCATCCTGCGACGACAGCGGTCCGCGCGACAAGCCCGAACTCCCCGGTGTCCACGAGGAGTTCGGCCGTGAGGAACTTCAGCATACGTAACTCTCCCGGGTGGTCGCGAACGGCGTGAGGTGACGCCCGCGCAGAGGCCCGGCAAAGGGCTCCCCCACCCGCCCTCTTGATGCATTCGCACCAGCCGCGTCACATTGGTCCGGACCATCCCCGAGTGCCGTCCCGGGAGGCAGTGCCGTGCGGGGCTTTTTCCTCTCTCCCCTCCTACGTCCGTCGTCTCACGCTCTGTGCGGCTCTCCCCCTGGTCTCCTCCTGCGCTCGACCGGCACGGGCGCAGGGGACGGCGGCTCTCCGCCCGGCTCTCCGCCCGCAGCGCCGGCGGGCGTCACCGCGGCGGCGGGCACCGCGACGAGCGTGAACGTCATGTGGAAAGGGACGCGGCCGGGAACGTCGCCGCTCCCGCCGTCCGTGTCACCACGCCGGGCCCGGACGACGGCCGCGCGACGGCGCCCACCGGCTTCCGGACGTCCAGCCACCACGCGGACGGGGCGTACCACGTCGATCTGAGCTGGGTGCCGCCCCGCGTCGACGGTGAGGTCAGCGAGTACCAGATCCATCTGGACGGCCGGCCCGCCACCTCGCTGGTGTACGGCGGGGACGCGCCGCGTGGCCGGGCCACGTACAGCTTCCACGTGGGACGGGATCCCGGTGTCAGCCACCGGGTCCGGGTCCGGGCATGCTGCCGGACGGCACCTGGGGAGACTTCCCGGCCGAGCGGACGGTGACCACGGGTCCGGAGCGCTGACGCACGCCTCGGCACGGCCCGGCCGGAGGAACCCGTCACCTGCACGGGGGCGCCCGGCGTGCGGCCGGGGCCGCGGGCGCTTTGGCTGACCCTGAGGCAGCACGGGCGTTCCCCGACCCTCGGCGGCGCAAGGGATGTACCGCCAACCGTGCCGCCGGAGGGCAGTCCACATGCGTAACTCATCGCCAGTTCTCCGCTCCGGCCTGACCGTGGCAGCCGCCGCCGCGCTGCCCCTCTTCCCGGCCGCCGGGCCCGCCGCGGCGGGCCCGGGGATCTCCGTGAGCACCACGGGGTCCACGGTCTCGGTCACGACCAGCACGTGCACCCAGATCAACGGCAGCTGGGGCACCGCCTCGCTCCTGACCAGCAGCCAGGGCAGCTTCGCCCAGGGCCGGCAGGTGACCCTCTCAGGGACGTCCACCGCTCAGTCCGCCGCCTGGTCGAACGTCACCTCGGGCACGTACACCGTGATCGTCGTCTGCTCGGACGGCACCACCGCGGGCACCCAGTCCGTCGTGGTGTCCACCGCCCCCTCCCCCACACGGTCCGTGACTCCCTCGGCCTCGCCGTCCCGCGGCGTCATGGGCGGGGTCGGCGGGTCCTCGACGGACTACGGCACCGTCACGCTGGTGGCGGGCGGCGCGCTCGTGGGTACGGGCCTGTTCGCGACGGCCTGGTACCTGCGGCGGCGCAACAGGCTGCACCGGCTCTGATCCGGTGCAGACCGGCGGCCCGCCCCTCCGAAGCGCTCCGGTCGGGCGGGCCGCCGTCATGTCCTGGCCGGGGACCTCAGGTCTGTTCGCCGTCCGGGAGTTCGGCGAAGTCCGCGAGGGCGCGCCTGAGCCACTGGGTCCAGAAGGTCTCCAGGTCGATGCCGGCCCGCAGTACCAGATGCCGCAGCCGGTCCTCGGCACCGTCCCGGCCGGGCGGGAAGTCACGCGTCTCGATCTCCCGGTACTCCGCGAGCTGCCGCTCGTGCAGCGCCAGATGGCGTCGCAGATCGGCCTCCAGACCCGCCGTGCCGACGACGGCCGCAGCCCTGAGCCGCAGCAGCAGGGTGTCGCGGTGCGGCTTGGGGTCCTGGGAGGCGGCGGTCCAGCGGGCAAGTTCGGCGCGGCCCGCGGGCAGGACCTCGTAGCTCTTCTTCTGCCCGCGCGCCGGCTGCTCGGACGGCAGCGCCCTGATGAGGCCGTCGGCCTCCAGTTTCCCGAGCTCGCGATAGATCTGCTGGTGCGTCGCCGACCAGAAGTAGCCGATGGACCGGTCGAACCGGCGCGTCAGCTCCAGCCCCGACGACGGCTTCTCGAGCAGGGCGGTGAGGATCGCGTGCGGGAGTGACATGGCCTCATCCTAGGGACGCGTTCGCGCACTACAGGGCTGCCGCCAGCTCCGTGCCCTGCTTGATGGCGCGCTTGGCGTCCAGTTCGGCGGCCACGTCGGCGCCGCCGATGAGATGCGTGCTGCGCCCGGCGGCGAGCAGCTCCTCGTACAGGCCGCGGCGCGGTTCCTGCCCGGTGCACAGCACGATCGTGTCGACCTCCAGGACCGTGCTCTCGTCACCGACGGTGATGTGCAGTCCGGCGTCGTCGATCCGGTCGTAGCGCACGCCCGGGACCATGGTGACGCCGCGGTGCTTGAGTTCGGTGCGGTGGATCCAGCCGGTGGTCTTGCCGAGGCCGGCGCCGACCTTGGACGTCTTGCGCTGGAGCAGGTGGACGGTGCGCGGCGGGGCGGGCCGCTCCGGCGCGGCGAGGCCTCCGGGGCCGCGGTAGTCCATGTCGACGCCCCACTGACGGAAGTACGTCTCCGGGTCCTCGTGGGCCTTGTCGCCGCCGTCGGTGAGGAACTCGGCGACGTCGAAGCCGATGCCGCCCGCGCCGAGGATCGCGACCCGGTCGCCGACGGGGGCGCCGTCGCGCAGGACGTCGAGGTAGCCGACGACACTGGGGTGGTCCACGCCGGGGATGTCGGGGGTGCGCGGCGTGACGCCGGTGGCGACGACGACCTCGTCGTAACCGTCGAGGTCCGTGGCCGTGACGCGTGTGTCCAGCCGTGTGTCGACGCCGTGCCAGTCGAGCTGGGTGCGGAAGTAGCGGAGCGTCTCGTCGAACTCCTGCTTTCCGGGGACCTTGCGGGCGACGTTGAGCTGGCCGCCGATCTCGCTCGCCGCGTCGAACAGCGTCACCTCGTGGCCGCGCTCGGCGGCCGAGACCGCGCAGGCCAGCCCGGCCGGACCGGCGCCGACCACCGCGACGCGCTTGCGCAGCCGGGTCGGGGAGAGCACGAGCTCGGTCTCGTGGCAGGCGCGCGGGTTGACCAGGCACGAGGTGATCAGGCCGCTGAAGGTGTGGTCGAGGCAGGCCTGGTTGCAGCCGATGCAGGTGTTGATCGCCTCGGGCCGGCCGGCCTCGGCCTTGGTGACGAAGTCGGGGTCGGCGAGCATCGGGCGGGCCATCGACACCATGTCGGCCACGCCCTCGGCGAGCAACTCCTCGGCGAGTTCGGGGGTGTTGATGCGGTTGGTGGTGACGAGCGGGACGGACACCTCGCCCATCAGCCGCTTGGTCACCCAGGTGTAGGCGCCGCGCGGCACGGAGGTCGCGATGGTGGGGATGCGGGCCTCGTGCCAGCCGATGCCGGTGTTGATGATCGTCGCCCCGGCGGCCTCGACGGCCTGGGCGAGGGTGATCACCTCGTCGAGCGTCGAGCCGCCCGGGACGAGGTCGAGCATGGACAGCCGGTAGATGACGATGAAGTCCTCGCCGACCGCCTCGCGCACCCGGCGCACGATCTCCAGCGGGAAGCGCGTGCGGTTCTCGTACGACCCGCCCCAGCGGTCGGTGCGCTGGTTGGTCTGCCGCGCGATGAACTCGTTGATGAGGTAGCCCTCGGAGCCCATGATCTCGACCCCGTCGTAGCCGGCCTGCCGGGCGAGGCGGGCGGAGCGGGCGTAGTCGTCGATCGTCCGCTCGATGTCGGCGTCGGTGAGCTCGCGGGGCGGGAACGGGCTGATCGGCGCCTGGAGGGGACTGGGTGCGACGAGGTCCCGGTGGTAGGCGTAGCGTCCGAAGTGCAGGATCTGCATAGCGATCCGCCCGCCCGCGTGGTGCACGGCGTCGGTGATGACCCGGTGCTGCTCCGCCTCCGACTCGGTGGTGAGCTTGGCGCCGCCCTCGTAGGGCCGCCCCTCGTCGTTGGGGGCGATGCCGCCGGTGACGATCAGGCCAACTCCCCCGCGGGCGCGGGCGGCGTAGAAGGCGGCCATGCGCGCGAAGCCGCCCTCGGCCTCCTCCAGGCCGACGTGCATGGAACCCATCAGGACCCGGTTGGGCAGGGTCGTGAAGCCCAGGTCGAGGGGGGTCAGCAGGTGCGGGTATCGGCTCATCGGGCCCTCCGTGCGCGGTGTCGTGCCTGTAGTTGTAGAGGACTACCGACGGTTTATGCAACTAGTTGCACAAGGTGATGGAGGGCACAGTAGGGCCATGACCTGGGACCTTGGGCCGCTCTCGGCGGTGGTGGACCTCGCCGGTGAACTGATCCGCCGCCCCAGCCGGGCCGGCCTCGACGACCACGAGCCCGTGCTGGCCGTCCTGGAGGACTGGCTCGCGGGCCGGGGGCTGCCGCACCGCCGGCTGTACGACGGCACCGGCCGCCCGGTCGCGCTGCTGGTGGAGATCGCCGGCGGCCGGCCCGGCCCCTGGTGGGCGCTGGACGCCTGTGTGGACACCGCGCCGTACGGCGACGAGACGGCCTGGTCCTTCCCGCCCGACGCCGGGGACGTCGTCGACGGCCGGTTGCGGGGCCGGGGCGCGGCCGACTCCAAACTCGCCGCGTCCCTCTTCTGCCATATCGCCGCCGAGTTGTACGGCCGGGCCGGTGAGCTGCGCGGCGGGCTCGCGGTGCTGCTCGACGCCGATGAGCACACGGGCGGATTCGGGGGTGCCCGGGCGTATCTCGCCGACCCGGACGCGGCCCGCCCGGCCGGGGTGATGATCGGCTACCCGGGCCTCGACGAGGTCGTGGCCGGCGGGCGCGGACTGTGGCGGGCCAGGATCGCGGTACACGGCTCGTCAGGACACTCCGGGGCGCGCCGGGCGGTGGTCGGCTCGGTGACGCGCGCGGCGCATCTCGTGCGGCTGCTGGACGCGGCGCCGCTGCCCGGCGCGAGCGGGCAGTTCCCGTTGCCGCCGAAGCTGGCGGTGACCTCGTGCCACGGCGGGGAGGGCTTCTCCGTCGTCCCGGACCTGTGCGAGATCGGTGTGGACATCCGCACCACTCCGGACTTCTGCGGCGGTGCCGCCGAGGGACTGGTCCGGGCGGCTGCCGCCGAGCTGGACGCGGCGCTGCCGGCCCCCCGGCCGACCGGGGTCACCCCGGTCGCGGCGTGGCCGGCGTACCGGCTGGAGGAGCACGAGCAGCCCGCCGCCGCGCTACTGGAGGCCGCGCGGGAGCAGGGACTGCGCGTACGGGCGAAAACGGCGGGCCCGTCGAACATCGGCAACCTGCTGGCGGCCGAGGACATCCCGGCGACCGCCGGCTTCGGCCTGCCTACGAGGGACTGCACGGCGTGGACGAACAGGTGCGGCTGGCTGACCTGCCGGTGGTGCACGCCGTCTACCGGCGGGCCGTCCTCAACCTGCTCCAGGCGTGAGAGGCGCTCACCGGCTCTGCAGGCGAACGTGCAGTTCCTCCTCCTGGTCACCGGAGACCGTGCTCAGATCGTGCACGGCGAAGAGCGCGTCCAGTGTCGTGCGGAACCGTTCGATCGCCCAGTAGCCGCCGTGCAGGTCCGCTTCGACGGAGGACGACAGCCGGACCGGGCTCGCGCCCTCGTACGCGTCGGCCACGTCGAAGGTGCCGAGCCAGACGGTCGGGCGGGTCTCGTGCAGGTCCTCGGGTACGTCGTCGGCGCCCCGGTCGGACTCGAAGCAGGCGCACAGCGCGTCGAACACGATCCGGGCGTCCTGCTTGCTGCACCCGCTGAGCTCCACCGAGACCGAGTGGGGGTGCGGTCGCTCATGGTTGATCGCCATCGTGATCGTTCCTCTCGTGGCCACCACTTGCCGTATCCGCCCCTACCCCAGCAAAGCACCACCTTCCGGCGAGCACTACCGGCAGTGGCCCCGCGGCGGTGACGGTTTGCGGGGCGGCCGGGGCCGGGTTGGGAGATGGTGGAAGGTGACGCAAGGGGCCTCGAAGAAGGGGCTCCGCGCGGTAGAACATGGGGTGTCGGCACACGACGGCGTGCCGCGAGGATCGGCGAAGGCGGGGCGTGGGATGAGTGCAGCCGGGTCTTCCGAGGGTGAGGGGCCGGTGCGCGGCTCGGCGCGTCCGAGCGGACTGCTCGACGTCCTGCGGGTGGCCTCGGTGGTGCTGGACGCCGAGGGCCGCATCGTGCTGTGGAGTCCGCAGGCCGAGGAACTCTTCGGGTACGAGGCCCGGGAGGCACTCGGGCAGTACGCCGCCCGGATCATGGTCCACGAGCAGCACGTCGACCTCGTGGTCAAGCTGTTCGCCGACGTCATGGGCACCGGTCAGAGCTGGGCCGGGGCCTTCCCCATCCGCCGCAAGGACGGCAGCACACGGCTGGTGGAGTTCCGCAACATGCGGCTGCTGGACGACCAGGGCGACGTCTACGCGCTGGGTCTGTGCGCCGACCAGAGCACCGTGCACCGGCTGGAGCGCGAGGTGGCGCTGTCGACGCGGATGATCGCGCAGTCCCCGATCGGACTGGCCGTGCTGGACACCGAGCTGCGCTACGTCTCGGTCAACAAGGCGCTGGAGGAGATCAACGGCGTGCCGGCCGAGGAGCACCTGGGCCGCACGGCCCGCCAGGTGGTGCCGCGGATGGACGTCGACGCCCTGGAGGCCGCGGCGCGCCGGGTGCTGGAGACGGGCGCGCCGGTCGTCGACCAGTCCACGATCGGCCGCACCCCGGCCGACCCGTACCAGGACCACGCCTGGTCGATCTCGCTGTACCGGCTGGAGAACGCCTTCGGGACGGTGCTGGGCGTGGCCGTCTCGATCGTCGACGTCACCGAGCAGTACCGGGCGGGCATCGAGGCCGAGGCCGCGCGGCGCCGCCTGGCCCTGATCGCCGACGCCTCCGGCCGGATCGGCACCACGCTGGACCTGGACCGCACGGCCCGCGAGCTGGCCGAGGTGGCCGTGCCGGAGCTCGCGGACATCGCGGCCGTGGACCTGCTGGACTCGGTGGTGCAGGGCCGGCGTACCAGCCTCGGGCCGGCCGAGTCGGCGGTGATCCGCGCGCTGGCGGTCCAGGGGTACGACTCCGCCGAGGCGCTGGAGGCGGCCGACCCGCCCGGGCAGGTGGCCCGCTACGCCTCCGACCGGCTCGTCACCGAGTGCGTACGCACCGCCAGCGCCGTGATGCTGCCGGAGGTCAAGGACGAGGACCTGGCGCGCATCGCCCGTTCCCCGGAGGCGGCCGGGCTGCTGGGCCGGGCCGGGGTGCACTCCTATCTGGCGGTGCCGCTGATCGCACGCGGCGAGGTCCTGGGCGCCCTGGACCTCAAGCGCACGCGCAATCCGCTGCCGTTCAGCGAGGACGACCTGCTGCTGGCGCGCGAGCTGGCCGCGCGGGCCGCGGTGCAGATCGACAACGCGCGCTGGTACCAGAGCGCCCGCAACACCGCGCTCACCCTCCAGCGGAGTCTGCTGCCCAGCCACCCGCCCGTGACGGGCGGGCTGGAGGTCGCCTCCCGCTACCAGCCGGCCGGGGCCACGAGTGAGGTCGGCGGCGACTGGTTCGACGTGATCCCGCTGGAGGGGGACACGACCGCCCTCGTGGTGGGCGATGTGATGGGCAGCGGCATCCCCGCGGCGGCGGCCATGGGGCGGCTGCGCACGGCGACCAACACGCTCGCCTCCCTCGACCTCGATCCGCACGTGCTCCTGGAGCACCTCGACAAGATCACCGCAGGTCTGGAGCAGGCCATCGCCACCTGCGTCTACGCCGTTCACGACCCGCATCTGCGGCAGTGCCGGATCGCCAACGCCGGGCATCTGCCGCCGGTGCGGGTCCGGGTCGGCCGGCCGCCGGAGCTGCTCGACCTGCCGACGGGGGTGCCGCTCGGCGTGGGCGGGGTCGCCTTCTCCACGACCACCGTCGGCCTGGAGCCCGGCGACCGGCTGGTGTTCTACACCGACGGACTGGTCGAGACCCGCCGCGACCCGCTCGACGAACGCCTCGGCACTCTGCTGTCCCTCCTCGACGGCCCCGACCGGCCGCTGGAGGAGGTCTGCGACCTGCTGCTGCGCACGCTGCACGAGCCGGACAACTTCGACGACGTGGCACTGCTGATCGCGCGGGTGACGGCACCGGACTGAGGCGCGTGCCGCCGCAGCGGCCGACCGGGAAGGACGCCCCGGCGCGGGCTACGGCCTGACTCCGATCACCACGTGCGCGTACAGCTCCTCCGAGACGGCCAGGTGCGTCCGCAGGCCGTGACGCTCGAAGGCGGCGACGGCGGTCGGCGCCTGGTGCCGGCTCGTCTCCACCAGGACACAGCCGCCCGGGGCCAGCCAGCGGGGTGCCTCGGCCGCAACCCGGCGCAGCACGTCGAGGCCGTCCGTGCCGCCGTCGAGGGCGACCAGCGGCTCGTGGTCCCGGGCCTCCTGCGGCAGCAGACCGATCTCGTCGCTGGGCACGTACGGCACATTGGCCGCGATGATGTCGACGCGGCCGCGCAGCTCGGCGGGCAGTGCCTCGAACAGGTCGCCCTGGTGGACCTGCCCGCCGGATTCGGCGATGTTGCCCCGGGCGCAGCGCACGGCGGCCGGGTCGATGTCGGCGGCGTGCAGTGCGACGCGGCCCAGTCCGGCGGCCAGCGCCGCGCCGACGGCGCCCGAGCCGCAGCACAGGTCCACGACGACGCCGGCGCCGGGCGCCCGCTCCAGGGCCTGCTCCACGAGGAACTCGGTACGGCGGCGCGGCACGAAGACGCCCGGGGCGACGGCGATGCGCAGCCCCCGGAACCCGGCCCACCCGAGGACGAGTTCGAGGGGCACTCCCACGACGCGGCGTCGGACCATGGCGGCCGCTTCGGCCGGGGCGCGCGCGGTGGCGAGGATCAACTCCGCCTCGTCCTCGGCGAAGACGCACCCCGCGGCGCGCAGGGCGACGACGAAGGAGTCACGGGACGACGGCGTGGACGGGGGAACGGAGGACGCAGACGGCATGGAAGCCAAGAGCCTTTCGAGAGCCGAAGGGCGCTCCGGCGTTCGCCTAGGGGCGGCGATCCGCGCGACATCGAGAGGAGAGCACCCGAGCTGACACAGCGGTAATGGGTCTCACCTCCCGGGCTTTCGACGGCTGGGTCCGTCCGCAACCGGACGGCAACACTACCCGACGAGCCGGTCGCCCGGTACGGCACACGGTCCCGCCCGCCCCGGGCCGGCACGTGGTGGGATCATGCAACCATGGAGAACCGCCGGGCGGCCTTCCGGGGGCGGCCGGCCCCTGGCCGACGTGGGACCTGAGCCGATTCGCGGACTGCCTCGTGCGATACCACGCGTGGCCCGGGCCCGGTCGGCAGGACCAGGGCCCCCTGCCCGTACCGTGGACCACGCAATCACTGAGCATCCGGCCCGGCGGGGCACCGTCGGCCCGGCCCGGAGGCACCACCGCATGCACATCACCCGAGGCTTCACCGGGCGCCCGCGCGTCGACGACCCCGGTCTGCCGCCCGGCCAGTACGACGCGGGCGACGACTGGCCCGTCCTGTCCGCCGAGGTCACTCCCGACCTGGCTCCCGCCGACTGGACCTTCCGCGTCGACGGGCTGGTGGCGGAGCCACGCACCTGGGACTGGGAGGAGGCCCACCGACTGCCGGCGTCCGCGTACGAGGGCGCCATCCACTGCGTGACGAGCTGGTCGAAGTTCGGGGTGCGGTTCTCGGGCGTCTCCCTGGACGCGTTCCTGGACGAGGCCCGGCCCCATGGGTCGGCCACCCATGTCATCGCCTATTCGCACACCGGTTACACCGCGAACCTCCCGCTCGCCGACCTGACCGGCGGGCGCGCCTGGATCGCCTGGGAGTACGACGGCCGGCCCCTGGCCCCGGAGCACGGCGGCCCGGCGCGGCTGCTGGTACCGCACCTGTACTTCTGGAAGAGCGCCAAGTGGATCGCGGGCCTGCGCGTCCTCGACCACGACGAGCCGGGGTTCTGGGAGCGGAACGGCTACCACGAGCGGGGCAACCCCTGGGAGGAGCAGAGGTATTCCGGTGACTGAGACCTTCGTGCCTCCCACGCGGTTCGCCGTGCCCGGCCGCATCGCCGTGAGCGGGCAGGCCGCCTCCGTGTGGCAGACCGCCACGCTGACCGGGATCCGCCGGGAGACCCCGCGCGTCTCCACCTTCCGGTTCGCCGTGCCCGGCTGGCCGGGTCATCTGCCCGGCCAGCACCTGATGGTGCGGCTGACCGCCGAGGACGGCTACGCGGCTCAGCGCCACTACTCGATCGCGTCCGCTCCGGACGACTCCGGGCATGTCGAGCTGACCCTGGATCACGTCGAGGGCGGCGAGGTCTCGGGCTGGTTCCACACCGTCGCCCGGGTCGGCGACCGGGTCGAGGTGCGGGGGCCGGTGAGCGGCTTCTTCGCCTGGCCGGGCGACCGGCCCGCGCTGCTGATCGGTGCCGGCTCCGGCGTCGTACCGCTGATGTCGATGGTCCGGCACCGGCGGGCGCGGGACCTGCCGGTGCCGCTGCGGCTGCTGGTCTCCGCGCGCAGTCCCGAAGAGCTCGTCTACGCCCGGGAGCTGGGCGCGGAGACGACGCCCGTGTTCACGCGGAGCGCGCCGGACGGTGTGCCGGTGGGGCGCATGGCCGCCGCACATGTGGAGCCGCTCCTGGCCGAGCGGCCGGCCGGTGGGTGGGAGGCCTATGTGTGCGGCTCCAACTCCTTCGCCGAGCACGCCTCCCGGCTGCTCGTGACGGCCGGTCAGCCCGTGGACCGTATCCGGATCGAGCGCTTCGGCTGACCTCGGTGGCGGCCCGTCCCCGCTGACGGCTCACGTGCTGCGGCATGTCAGCAGGGCACGGTGTTTCGCCGCGGTGGCGCCGGGCACCCAGCCGAAGGGCTTCGGCACGCCGCTCCTGAGTCGTCTGCGGGCCCGGGAGCGAGCGACGGGCGCCGGAGGGCTACGGCTCCGTGCGCGACGCACCCATGGCGTGACGCGGAGGGAGCGGCGGCGCCACCGCACGGCCGGTCCGTCCCTCCGGCCGCGGTGACGGCGAGGAGGTCGGCATGCGAACCCGGGTGCGCGGCTGGCGCTGGCGGCGAAGTCCGCTGCGGCGCCGGTCGGATGTCGTCGAGGCGTGGACGGCGCTGGTGGTCGCCGTCCTGATCGTCGTGGGCGCGCCCCTGGCGGGGACGGCGGCCGCCTGGTGGGCCCACGGCGAGGCGACGGCGGTGTCGGCGGAGCAACGCGCCGAGCGCCATCGCGTCCGCGCCGAGGTCGTCGGCAGGAGCGGCGGCTCGCTGCCGACGCTGCAGGCCGGCAGGCAGCACGCGTACCTGGCTACCGTGCGCTGGACGGAGCCGGGCGAGGAGACGCGCACCGCGGCGGCCCGGGTCCCCGCGAGTACCGAGCGGGGCGAGGTCGTGGACGTCTGGTTCGACTCCCGGGGGCGGAGCGTGACGCCGCCGGTGGACGGCACGGCGGTCTGGCAGCACACCCTGACCATCGGCACCTGCGCCGCGGGCGGTGTGGTGCTGGTGGTGCTCCTCGGACACTGCTTCGTACGCCGGGGGGCGCTGCGCCGCAGGCTGGCCGAATGGGAGCAGGCCTGGGCCCGCACGGAACCGCAGTGGACGCATCGCCGCGCATGACGCACCGATGACCTGGCAGTGACCCGACCACTGCCCCGAGACCCTGCTCGCCGAAGTCGGCCGCCTCCCTTTCCGCACGCACTTGACCAGCACTTCAGCCGTCCCGGGCGGCTGAAGTACCGGACTTGGGCTGACAAAGACCTGGCCAGTCCTCCGACCACCCACGTAGGCTGATCATCGTTGTCCCCGCAGACGTTCCTCACCCAAGGTGGTCCTGCATGGCCCTGTTCGACCTTCCTCTCGACGAACTCCGCGAGTACCGCAGTGCGTCCACCGAGCCCGAGGACTTCGACGCGTTCTGGTCCAAGACGCTCGAGGAGGCACGCGAGCACGACCTGGACGCCCGCTTCGAACCGGTCGACACGGGCCTGTCCACGCTGCGGGTGTTCGACGTGACGTTCGCCGGTTTCGGCGGTCATCCGGTGAAGGGCTGGCTGACGCTGCCGGCCGGGGCGGACGGCCCACTGCCGCTGGTCGTGGAGTTCATCGGCTACGGCGGAGGGCGCGGGCTGCCGCACGAGCACCTGCTGTGGGCGTCCTCGGGCCGGGCGCACTTCGTGATGGACACCCGCGGGCAGGGCAGCGCCTGGGGCGGGGGCGGCGGCACGGCGGACCCGGTGGGGGGCGCGCCCGCGTACCCCGGGTTCATGACGCGCGGCATCGACGCTCCGGACCACTACTACTACCGCCGGGTGTTCACGGACGCGGTACGTGCCGTGGAGGCTGCCCGCTCGCACCCCCTCACCGACCCGGGGCGCACGGTGGCGGTCGGCGGGAGCCAGGGCGGCGGCATCACGATCGCGGTCGGGGGGCTGGTCCCCGACCTGGCGGGGATCGCGCCGGACGTGCCGTTCCTGTGCGACTTCCCGCGCGCGGCGACGCTCACGGACCGTCACCCGTACCGGGAGATCGGCCTCTACCTCAAGACGCATCGCGGCCGCACCGAGGAGGCCCTGCGCACGCTGTCCTACTTCGACGGCGTCCACTTCGCCGCCCGCGGCGGCGCCCCCGCGCTCTTCTCGGCCGCCCTGGAGGACCAGACGTGCCCGCCCTCCACGGTCTTCGCGGCCTTCAACGCGTGGAGCCACGAGGACAAGACGATCGAGGTCTACGACTTCAACGACCATGAGGGCGGCGGCCCCTTCCAGCAGGCGGCCAAGCTGCGCTGGATGCGTTCGTACACCTGATCCGGCCGTTCACCGCCGACGGGCTTCCTTCTTGGTCCGACCAGTCGGTACGTTCTTCGCGCCCGGGCCGCGACACGGCGGCCCGGGCCGCAGACGTGGCGGAGGGGTGGGCTCATGTCCGAGAACGAGTCATCCGGGAACCAGGCATTCGGGAACCAAGCACCGGTACACGGTCATTGCGACCCGCGCTTCAGCGCGGTCCGCAGGGCGTTCGAGGAGAACTTCCGCGAACGGGACGAGCTCGGCGCGGCGGTGGCCGTCACCGTCGGCGGCAGGACGGTGGTGGACCTGTGGGGCGGCTGGGCCGACGCGGCGCGCACCCGGCCATGGGAGCGGGACACGCTGGTCAACGTGTGGTCCACGACCAAGGGACCGGTGGCGCTGTGCGCGCACATCCTCGCCGACCGGGGGCTGCTGGACCTGGACGCGCCGGTGGCCCTGTACTGGCCCGAGTTCGCCGCGGGGGGCAAGGAGAAGGTCCTCGTACGGCATCTGCTGTCCCATCGCGCCGGTCTGGCCGGGCTGCGCGAGCCGCACTCGCTGGAGCAGCTCTGCGACTGGGAACTGACCACACAGCGGCTCGCGGCCACGGAGCCCTGGTGGGAACCGGGCACCCGGTCCGGCTATCACGCGCTGACGTACGGTCATCTGGTCGGCGAGGTCGTCCGGCGGGTGTCGGGGCTGCGGCCTGGAGCCTTCCTGGATCGGGAGGTGACCGGGCCGCTCGGGATCGACTTCCGCATCGGGCTGCCGGAGAAGGACTCCGGCCGGGTGGCGGAGCTGGTCCAGCCGCCGGTCGAGGCGGGCGGCCGGCAGGCCGCCGTCTTCGCCCAGTTGGCGCCCGCCGCGATCGCGGCGCTGACCAACCCGCCGGTCTCGGCCGACGGGGCCAACACCCCCGGCTGGCGGGCCGCCGAGATCCCCGCGGCGAACGGGCACGGCACCGCGCGTGCGGTGGCCGAGCTGTACGACGTCTTCGCGGGGCGCGGTGAGTACGGGGGCCTGCGCCTGCTGTCGCCCGAGGCGGCCGAGCGGGTGCGCGAGGGGCAGGGCAGCTGCCGGGACCTGGTGCTCGGCGCCGGGTTCGCGGGCGAGACGGAGGTGGCGCTCGGACTGTGGCTCAGCGGGCCCGACGGCTGGTACGGGCCGAATCCGCGCGCTTTCGGACACGACGGCTTCGGTGGCTCCTGCGGGCTCGCCGACCCGGAGGCGGAGGTGTCCCTGGGCTACACGATGAACCGCATGGGGCCGCACATCGCCAACGACCCGCGGAAGATGGCGCTGGTCGACGCCGTGTACAGCGCGCTGTGAACGACGATCTGCTGGACTTCCCGCGCTGCCACTAGTTCGGAGTCCTGGCGACGACCAGGCGCACCCTCGGGCTGCCGTCCGGGCGCCGCCCGAACTCCGGCAGCGCGTGGAGCTCCACCCGGAAGCCGGCCCGGGCGAGTTCTGCGCGCACCTCTCCGAGGCGGAACGTGCGGTAGTACATGACGAACGGTGGCCTCCAGAGCGCGTTGCGCACCCGCATCACGGTGTCGAAGCCGAGCAGCGTCCAGAAGCCGAGCGAGCCCGTCCTGGGCGGTGCGACCAGCGGGAACGCGAAGCAGCCGCCCGGCCTCAGGACGGAGCGGACCTGCGCGAACAGCCCGGGCAGTTCGCGGGGCAGGAAATGCCCGAAGGCGCCGAAACTCACGACCAGGTCGAAGGCGGGCGCGAAGGGCAGGGCGCGGGCGTCGGCCCGGACCCAGGAGACCGGCGGCCCCGTGGGCCGGACCCGCTCCCGTGCGACGTCGAGCATGCCGGCGCTGAAGTCGACGCCGGTGACCCGCTCCCGGCACACCCCCGCCAGCACGCCGGCACCCGCACCCGTGCCGCAGCACAGGTCGAGCCCGGCGTCGAAGGGCCCCATCCGCCGCAGCGCCGACCCGACGGCGTCGAGGACCGCGTCGGGTGTCCGGAAGGGAGTGTGGTCGAACTTCGGCGCGAGCAGGTCGTAGCCGCGTTCGACGGAAGACAGTGCCTGGACGGCGAGCTCGCGCAGGGTGGGACCTTCGGGGCTGAACATCGGCTCAGCCTAGGGGAGCGCGCTGCTGCAGGATCGTGCGTACGCGACCTCGGCCCCGAGCGCTGGTTCGCCTCGTTCGGGTGGGGGACCTCGGCGAGCCGGCGGGGCGTGACGTGCTGCACCTCCAGTGCCATCTCGGCACGGAGGCCATCGCCTTCGCCCGGCGCGGCGCCCGGGCCGTCGGCCTCGACTTCTCCGAGGCGTCCGTGGCGGCCGCGGCCGGCATCGTCGCGCAGGCCGGCGCGGCGGTGACGTACGTGCGCTACGACGCCGTCGAGGCCCTCGACGGGCGGCGCTTCGACGTCGTCCACACCGGCAAGGGCGCCCTGTATTACCTGCCCGACCTCGACCGGTGGGCGGGGATCATCGGGCAACTCCTGAGGCCGGGCGGGCGGTTGTACGTTGTCGAGTTCCACCTCCTGCTCAACTCGCTCGGCTCGAAGCCGCCCGGACGAGGGTCCGGAGCTGATCCTGCGCCACGGCTGTCTGGGCAGCGCCGGTCCCGTGCACCGGGACGCGACGCACACGTACACCGACAGCCCAGCCGCCGAGGGTGCCACGGACAGTTACGAGTGGATGCGCGGAATAGGCGAGGCCGTCAACGCGTTGACCGGAGCAGGACTGGCCGTGCGCCGCCTGCGCGAAGGCGACGAGCCGCCGTGGCCGCGCCGGCCGCGGATGGTGCGTACGCAGCACGGCTGGTGGCAGCTGCCCGAGCCGCGGATTCCCCTGCTGTACGGGCTGCTGGCCACGCGCTGACGCTCATCCCCCTCCCCCGGCGCCCCGTCGGGTGGTAGCCTGCGGACAGCACTCGTGTACGCCCCATTCCGTGGGCGCCGGTGCGGTTCCTTCTGTTTCTCCCTTTCCCTTCCAGCACCCTGACGTGCTCTGCCTCACCCGCGGTGCTGTTCCCCCGCCGCCGGAGACGTGCCCCAGGCCCTCCCCTTGCGGCTCTTCCCCCCTTCCCCTCGCATGTCTCATGCCTGCCGTCCGTGAAAGGACACCTCACCATGACCACCACACTCGACACCCCACCCGTTCAGCGGTCCGAGACCCGGACCGCCCTCGGCGTCCTCGACATCGACGCGAGCGGGAAGGGGCACCTGCGCGGCGAGAACTGCCTGCCCGCACCCACCGACCCCGCGGTCTCCGCCGCCCTGATCCGCCGCCACGGCCTGCGCAAGGGCGACCTCGTCGAAGGCACCCTGGGCGACCGGCGCGGCCTCACCGACGTCGTACGGGCCGACGGCCGTGCGCCCGCCAAGCTGCGCGGGCGCCGGCACTTCCGGGACCTGACGCCCCTGCATCCGCACCAGCGGTTGCGCCTCGAACACCCGGCGTCCGGTCTCGCCGGCCGGGTCGTCGACCTGATCGCGCCGGTCGGCAAGGGTCAGCGCGGGCTCCTCGTGGCCCCGCCCAAGACCGGAAAGACCGTCCTCCTCCAGCAGCTCGCGGCCGCCGTCACCGGCAACCATCCCGAGTGCCGGCTGATGATGCTGCTGCTCGACGAGCGGCCCGAGGAGGTCACCGACATGCGGCGCGGCGTGCGGGGCGAGGTCTACGCCTCGACCTTCGACCGCGGCGCGAAGCAGCACATCGCGCTCGCCGAGCTCGTGATCGAGCGGGCCAAGCGGCTCGTCGAGGCCGGTGAGGACGTCGTCGTCCTCCTCGACTCGCTGACCCGGCTGTGCCGGGCGCACAACAACGCGGCCGCTTCCGGTGGCCGCATCCTCACCGGCGGCGTGGACGCGTCGGCGCTGACCGGCCCCAAGCGGTTCTTCGGTGCCGCCCGGTCGGCCGAGGAGGGCGGCTCCCTCACGATCCTCGCGACCGCCCTGGTGGAGACCGGCTCCCGGGCCGACGACTTCTACTTCGAGGAGCTGAAGAGCACCGGCAACATGGAACTGCGCCTGAGCCGGGACCCGGCGTCCCGCCGCGTGTTCCCTGCCGTCGACATCACCACATCCGGCACCCGCCGCGAGGAACTCCTGCTGTCTCCGGCCGAGTTGGCCGCCACCCACGGGCTGCGACGGGTGCTCCGGGGCCGCGACGCACAGGGCGGTCTGGAGACCCTCCTGGAGCGGATGCGTGAGACGCCGGACAACGCGGCGTTCCTGCGGCGCGTCCAGCCGACGCTGCCGTCGGCGGAGTGACGTCCGGACGGTCGCCGTGCGGCATCCGGGTGCTCGCGCGTGATGTCCGGCCCGGTCGTCGCCGTCCACAGCCCACCCATTCCTACGTTGATCATATGATCCACGGATTCTCTTCCCGGGTGGCCGTGTCGGCCTGTGCCTTCTGTGCGGCAGGCCTCCTGGCTGTGACGTCCGCCGCGGCAGCCGACCCCGACCGGGCGGAGGCCAGTCCGCCGGCCGGGCCCAAGGCTGCCGCCCCGCACCCCTCGCTGCTGCACCGCCCGGGTCTGCAGGTCCGGCCGCGCGCCGGGGCGCCCCGTGTCCCCAAGGTCTCCGCCCTGTCCTGGCTGGTGGCCGACGCCCGCACCGGCGAGGTGCTCGCCGCCCGCAACGCGCACCGCAGGCTGCCCCCGGCCAGCACCCTGAAGACGCTGTTCGCCCTCACCGTGCTGCCCTCGCTGCCGGCGGGCATCCGGCACACGGTCCGCGAGCGGGAGCTGAGGGGCATCGGTGCCGGCAGCAGTCTGGTCGGAGTCGCCGAGGGCCGTACGTACCGGGTCGCCGACCTGTGGCGCGGGGTCTTCCTCAACTCCGGCAACGACGCCGTGCACGTCCTGGCCGAACTCAACGGCGGCTGGCGGGCCACCGCGGAACGGATGCAGGCCAAGGCCCGGTCGCTCGGCGCCCTCGACACGCGCGTGGTCTCACCGGACGGCTACGACGCCCCGGGCCAGGTGTCGTCGGCGTACGACCTGGCCATCTTCGGTGCCGTGGGGCTGCGCAACCCCGACTTCGCCCGGTACTGCGCCACGGTCGAGGCAAGGTTTCCCGGCGGCGGCGGTTGGTCGTACCCGATCCGCAACACCAACCGGCTGCTGAGTGGCGCCCGGGGGGTGAAACCGTACCCGGGGCTCATCGGCATCAAGAACGGCTACACCAGCAAGGCCGGCAGCACGCTCGTCGCGGCGGCGCGCCGGGACGGGCGCACCCTCGTCGTCACGGTGATGAACCCTCAGGAGGGCGGCGGGTCCGCCGTGTACGAGGAGGCGCGCTCGCTTCTGGACTGGGCGTTCAGGTCGGCCGGGAGCGTCGACCCGGTGGGCTCGCTCGTCGCGTCCCGGACCCCCGCGCGGCCGGACACGACGACACCGCCCGCGGTCGCGGCGGCCGTGCCGCAGGAGGCCGCGGGGTCCGCCTGGTCGACGGCGGGTCTGGTCGCGGGTGCCGCCGGGCTGGGCGTGGCGGTCGTGGTGCTGGTGCTGCGGCTTCCGGTCCGCAGGCCCGGACGGAGCTGAGCGGCAGGCAGCAACAACAACAGCAACAGCAACAGCAACAGGCCCAGGGTGATCCAACGGGGTCGGTGGCGCGCGGGTTGCGGGCGCGTCGTGGCTTGGCGCGTGGTTCTCCGCGCCGCTGACGCAGCACAGCGGGCCCTGCCGGGAAATTCTGTCAGAACACCGACAGCCCGGTCAGCGTCGTGAATCTGTCCAGGGCCGCCACACCCGCCACCGAATTGCCCCGCTCGTCCAGGCCCGGGCCCCATACGCACAGCGTGCAGCGGCCCGGGACCACCGCGATGATGCCGCCGCCCACGCCGCTCTTGCCGGGAAGGCCCACGCGGTAGGCGAAGTCGCCCGCCGCGTCGTACGTGCCGCAGGTCAGCATAATCGCGTTGATCTGCTTGGCCTGGCTGCGGGTGAGCAGCCGGGTGCCGTCGGCCCGGATGCCGTGCCGGGCGAGGAAGGTCGTGGCGAGCGCGAGGTCGGCACAGGAGGCGGAGAGGGAGCACTGGCGGAAGTACTCGTCAAGGAGCGTCGGCACGGGGTTGTCGATGTTGCCGTACGACGCCATGAAGTGGCCGAGCGCGGCGTTGCGGTCGCCGTGTGCGCTCTCGGAGGCGGCGACCTCCTGGTCGAAGGTCAGCTCCGGATTGCCGCTCTCGGCCCTCAGGAACGCCAGCAGTTCGCCCGAGGCGTCACCGGTGCGGGTGTGCAGCCGGTCGGTGACGACGAGCGCGCCCGCGTTGATGAACGGGTTGCGCGGGATGCCGTTCTCGTACTCCAGCTGGACCAGGGAGTTGAAGGGGTTGCCGGAGGGCTCGCGCCCCACGTGCTCCCAGAGGGCGTCGCCCTCGCGGGCGAGGCCCAGGGCGAGGGTGAAGACCTTCGTGATCGACTGCGTGGAGAACGGCTGCCGCCAGTCCCCCACGCCGTACACCGTGCCGTCGAGCTCGGCGACGGCCATGCCGAAGCGGCGTGGATCGCAAACGGCGAGCGCCGGGATGTAGCCGGCGGGCCGGCCGCGGCCGGGTGTCCGTTCGATCTCCTCGGCAATGAGTTCCAGGACCGGCTGGAAGGTCGTCGTCGACGTCATGATCACTATTGTCCCCCTGCCAGTCCCGGTGCCTACGCGCAGGTCAGGCACGCGCCGGGCCGCTGCCGGCCAGGACCTCGGGGCGCAGCAGACCGGCGAGCCTGTCCGGCCGGCAACAGGCCCTTCTCCAGGACCAGTTCGTGGGCGAACGCGTCTCGCGGCACGGACATCGCGGTGAGCGGCCCGCGCACCGGAACACCGTCGCGGCCTTGACGGCGGTGGGGTAGACGTCGTTGGTGGACTGGCTGAGGTTGACGTCCTCGTTCGGGTGCAGGTCCCGGTACTCGCCTTGGCGTGGCCCAGCAGTTCCAGCGCCCGGTTCGCCACGACCTCGTTGGCGAGCGCCCCCGAAGGGGCGCGGGGAACTGCGCGATCGGCCACGGACGGCCGGCAGACCGCCGGCGACCCGCAGTCCTCGTGGAAGCGGGCCTACGAATCCGGCCTACGCGTCAGCAGGGCACCGCAAGGGGATCCAGCGCGCGGACCGGCCGCACGCACCCCACCGGTTCCCCACCCCCGAGCAGCGCTTCGCCCGCGAACTCGGTGAGCAGCTCCGCGTCGACGCCCGCCCTGGCCAGGGCCGCCGCGGCAACCGGCACTCGCGCCCGGTTCGCCCCATCGGCGATCTTCACCGCCACGGCCCGGCCATCCGGGAGCGCGGCGACCTGCACGCCCTCGAAGCCGTCCTTGGTGAGCAGCCCGGGCACGGCCCGCATCAGCACGGCGACGTCCCGGCCGGAGCCGGAGGCCATCTCGGCGTGCTCGCGCATCGCGTCGGCGACCCGGGCCTCGGGCGTGCCCGGCGCGGCGGTGGCGATCCGGGCGGTGGCCCGGGCGAGGCCGTGCAGGGAGAGGGAGAACAGGGGCGCGCCGCAGCCGTCGACGGTGACCTGGGCGATGCGCTGTCCGGTGAGGTCCTCGACGACCTCGGCGATGGCCTGCTGGAGCGGGTGGTCGGGGTCGAGGTAGTTCGCCAGCGGCCAGCCGTTGAGGGCGCAGGCGTAGAGCATCGCCGCGTGCTTGCCCGAGCAGTTCTGGGCGAGCCGTGAGGGAGGCCTGCCCTCGCGCACCCAGGCGTCCCGGACCACCGGGCCGAAGGGCAGGTCCGGGACGTTGCGCAGGTGGCCCTCGGTGAGCCCGGCGAGTTCGAGGATGCGCCGGGTGCCGGCGAGGTGGCGTTCCTCGCCGGAGTGACTGGCCGCGGTCAGCGACAGCAGTTCGCCGTCGAGCGGGAGCCCGGCCCGGACCATGGCCACGGCCTGGACGGGCTTGATCGCGGAGCGGGGGTAGAAGGCGGCCTCGATGTCTCCGGTCTGGAGCTGGACCTCTCCGTCGGCGCCGAGGACGACAACGGAGCCGTAGTGGATGCCCTCGACGATTCCACCGCGTATGAGGTGGGCGACGGGGGCGTGGACGGGTTCACGGACCAGGGGTGCGTCCGCGCGGGAACTGCTGAGCATCACTGCCTGCTTCTCGTGGAACGGCGCGTCCGTCACGCGCCGGATCCGGTGGTGGACATGCGCCCGACGGGGCCTTGGTTCGACATGGCCGGAACGTTTCTGCACGCCTTCGTGCAGGGACTGCTCGCTCACGCCTCGGGGCCGCCTTCCGTGGGGGTGTCCGTGCGCGGGGAACGGACGATGTCGGTGAGGGTCGTCTCGACGCGGTCGAGGTGGTGGGCCATCGCCTCCACCGCGTCGTTCTCGGAACCGTCGGTCAGCGCCTCGACGATCGCCCGGTGCTCGCGGTTGGACTGCTCGCGGCGGCCGCCCAGCTCGTTGAGGAACGCGGACTGGCGGGCCAGCGCGTCCCGGATCTCCTCGATGACCCGGCGGAAGACCGGGTTCTGGGCGGCCTCGGCCACGGCGAGGTGGAACAGTGTGTCCATGGCGACCCAGGCGGTGGTGTCCGTCTCCCGTTCCATCCGGTCCAGGAGGTGGGCCAGGTGGTCGAGGTTCTCCGGGGTGCGGCGCCGGGCCGCGTACCCGGCGACCGGGATCTCGACGTGGCGGCGCACCTCCAGCAGGTCGCTGGCCGAGTAGTCGCCGAAGGTGGGGTCCTCGACGGCACTGGCGACGACGAAGGTGCCCTTGCCGGTCCTGGAGACGGTCAGACCCATGGTCTGCAGCGCCCTGAGCGCCTCGCGCAGCACGGGCCGGGAGACCTCCAGGGTGCGGCACAGCTCCGCCTCCGAGGGGAGCTTGTCGCCGATGGCGTAGTCGCCGCGCTCGATGGCACCGCGCAGATACGCCAGCACCGCTTCCATGGCACTGACGCGACGCACGGGCTGTCCGGCTGTCCGGCTGTCTGACAGGTTCACGGAGGTGATCCTGCGGGGCGCGGGAGGCCGCTGTCAAGGAGCCGCCACGGAACGTTCAGCGAGCCGTAGGCCCGCGTACGGGCACCCCGCCCCCGCCCCGCCCCTGCTGCCCGCGACCGGTCAGCTGTGCAGCACACCCGCGCCGAGCAGGCCGAACAGCAGGACTCCCACCACGATCCGGTAGATCACGAAGGCGTTGAAGGAGTGCTTGGCGACGAACTGCAGCAGCCAGGCGACGGAGGCGTAGGCCACGACGAAGGAGACGGCCGTACCCACGACGAGGGGGACGACGCCCACGCCGGCACCCAGGGCGTCCTTGAGTTCGTAGAGGCCGGCGCCGGTCAGGGCGGGGATGCCGAGGAAGAAGGAGAGCCGGGTGGCGGCGACGCGGTCCAGGTCGAGGACGAGCGCCGTGGACATGGTGGCGCCCGAGCGGGAGAAGCCGGGGAAGAGCAGGGCGAGGATCTGGGAGCTGCCGACGAGCATGGCGTCCCTGAACGAGGTGTCGTCCTCGCCGCGCTTGTGCCGGCCCGTCTGGTCCGCCGCCCACATCAGGCCGCTGCCGGCGAGCAGCGAGCCGGCCACCACCCAGAGCGAGGCGAGCGGGCCCTCGATGAGCGGCTTGGCGGCGAGTCCGACGGCGACGATGGGGACGGTGGCGCAGATGACCCACCAGGCGAACCTGTAGTCGCGGTGGTGCCGCTCCTCGCGGTCGGTGAGCCCCCGGAGCCACGCGGAGACGATCCGCACGATGTCCTTGAAGAAGTACACGAGCACCGCGGCGATCGCGCCGACCTGGATGACGGCGGAGAACCCGACCACGGCGTGGTCGTCGACGGGGATGCCCATGAGCCCCTCGACGATCTTCAGATGGCCGGTGGAGGAGACCGGCAGGAACTCGGTCACCCCCTCGACGGCTCCGAGAACGACGGCCTGACCGACACTGATGACGCTCATGGGATCCAGTTCTGCTCGGGAAGGGCGGGAGCGGAGGAGCCAGTCCTACTCCACGCGGACGAGAGCGGATCTCACCCGCGCGCGAGCGCTGCCCCCGCGAACGCCCTCTCCCCCGCCTCCGCCGGCCGCAACACCCGGTGGGAGACGGCCCGGTCAGTCGTCAGGGCTTCGCGCACACCCGGGGCGGGCGGCAGCGGTTCACAACGATTCCTTACCCTGCGTGTCCGTTTCGACCGGGATGCGCGTCAATTCCCGGCGGGTGGTTCGCAGACCGCCACGCCCCGCTCCCGGACACTGCCCAGGATCAGGTGGCCGCCCGCTTCGCAGACGCTGGTGACCATGCGGTAGCCGGAGCGGCGGCGGGCGAGGTGGTGGAGGACGCGGCCCGCGTCGTCGAAGGCCAGTACGGCGATCGTGCCGGCGGGCCGGAACGGGGCGCGTAGGGCCGCCCGGGCGGCGGCGCCACGGACGGCGGGTGCGCCGCGGTGGAGCAGGTCGAGGACGGGAACCCGGGGGCCGGCGAGCGCGACCCAGATCGGTCCGTCCGGCGCGCCGCGCCAGAGGTTGTCGGGCATGCCCGGGAGGTCCTCGGCGAACGGCTCGCTCTGGAGGGGCACCGCCGGAGGGATACGCCGTACCGGGTCGCCTACCAGCCCTTTTCAAACATCCGGGCGACCTCGGCGATCCGCATGTCGTCACGGTGGTAGCGCACGCGGCCCGCGGAACGGCTGGTGCGCAGCATGCCGGTGGCCGCGAGCAGGCGGAGATGGGTGGCGGCGGCCGGGCGGGTCAGCGAGAACCGCTCGGCGACGGCGTCCGCGGTGACCCCGTCCGCGGCGGGGCCCGGTTCCTTCAGCCAGGCCAGGATGCGCAGCCGTGTCTCGTCGGTGGGAGTCCTCAGCATGTCGTGCCCCTGCCTCGCGGCTTCGCCCTCTTGCCGCGTCTTCCCACTGTCTCGCAGTCGAACCCGCCGCGTCCGGCACTCCTCATCGTTGACCGATTCCGAACTGCCTTACATGGTCGAAGAGTTCGGGACGCGGACGGACCGGAAGGAAGGGGGCGGGTGAGAGGGGCGAGCCCTCCGCCCGCGGCTCGTGGCTCGCGCGGGCGGAGGGAGTCGGTTCAGGCGTCGAGCCGGACGACCCGGACGGCTCCGGCCGGGACCACCAGGCGGCCGGCGGCGCGCTCGCCGGTCAGCAGCTCGGTGCCGCTGGCCTCCAGCGGCACCTCGGCGTCCGAGCCGGTGTGGTTGACGGCGAACAGGTAGGTGCCCGACTCGCCGGTGCGGCGGACCAGTTCGACGTCCCGGGGCAGGTCGGAGCGCGGGACGAGCCGGGCGTCCTCGCTCGCCATGCCGAGCAGCGCGTCCAGGCCGTCGGCGCCGAGCCGGGTGGAGACGTACCAGGCGGTTCCCTCGCCGAGGCGGTGGCGGGTGACGGCGGGCAGACCGGTGGCCAGCCCGCCTGCGTACGTCAGGATGGTCTCGGCGCCGCGGGGCACCACGAACTCCGTCCACACGTCGGCGCCCAGCTCGGTCCCGTCGGGGCCGGTGACCCGCACCCGTTCGCCGGGCAGCAGCGGTGAGAACTCCTCGACGGTGAGACCGAGGACGTCCCGCAGCGGGCCCGGGTAGGCGCCCTCGTGGACGGCGTCGTGCTCGTCGACGATGCCGGAGAAGTACGAGACGACGAGCGTGCCGCCGTTCTCGACGTAGGCCCTCATGTTGCGGCCGGCCGCTTCCGTCATCAGGTACAGAGCCGGTACGACGACAAGGGGATACCTCGACAAGTCGGCTTCCGGATAGGCGAAGTCGGCGGTGAGGTGGCGGTCGTAGAGGGCCTCGTAGAAGGCGTCGGCGCGCTCGCGGGCGTCGTGGTCGACGCTGGGGCGCCAGTCGAGGTTCTGCGCCCACCAGGAGTGCCAGTCCCACACCACGGCCACGTCGGCCTCGGTACGGGTGCCGCGGATCTCGCTCAGCGCCTCGAGGGACGCGCCCAGTTCGACGACCTCGCACCAGACGCGGGTGTCGGTGCCGCCGTGCGGGACCATCGCCGAGTGGAACTTCTCGGCGCCGCGCCGGGACTGGCGCCACTGGAAGAACATGGCGCCCTCGGAGCCGCGCGCCACATGCGTGAGGGAGTTGCGGGCCATCTGGCCGGGGGCCTTGGCGGGGTTGCGGGGCTGCCAGTTGACACCCGAGGTGGAGTGCTCCAGCAGCAGCCAGGGGGCGCCGCCGGCGACGGAGCGGGTGAGGTCGGCGGCCATCGCCAGATTGACGTGGGTCCGGCGGCCGTCGGTGATCAGGTAGTGGTCGTTGGTGACGAGGTCGACCTCGCGGCCCCAGGCCCAGTAGTCGACGGAGTCGCACTGGCTCAGGGCCGTCATGAAGTTGGTGGTGACCGGGACGCCCGGCGAGAGGCGGTGCAGGATGTCCCGCTCCGCGACGAAGTTCTCGCGCATGGTGGCGTCGGCGAACCGCTTGTAGTCCAGCGCCTGGCCGGGGTTGACGGCCGCCGGGGTGAGCCGGGGCGGGTTGATCTGCTCGAGGTCCGTGTAGCGCTGACCCCAGAAGGCCGTGCCCCAGACTTCGTTGACCGACTCGACCGTGCGGTACGTCGTCGCCAGCCAGCGGCGGAAGTGGGCGGCGCAGGAGTCGCAGTAGCAGGCCGAGACGGGGACGCCGTACTCGTTGTGCACGTGCCACATCGCCAGGGCCGGGTGGTCGCCGTAGCGCTCGGCGAGCCGGGTGGTGATGGTGGCGGCGGCCGCGCGGTAGTCGGCGTTGCTGTGGCAGATCGCCGCCCGGGAGCCGAACTCGTAGCGCACGCCCTCGGCGGTCACGGGCAGCGCTTCGGGGTGGGCCCGGTAGAACCAGGCGGGCGGGACGACGGTGGGGGTGCCGAGGCCGACGCGGATGCCGTGCTCGTGCAGCAGGTCCAGGAGCCGGTCCAGCCAGCCGAAGTCGTACGCGCCGGGTGAGGGTTCCAGCAGCGCCCAGGAGAAGATCCCGACGCTCACCATCGTGACGCCGGCCTCCCGCATCAGCCGGACGTCCTCCTGCCAGACGCTTTCCGGCCACTGCTCGGGGTTGTAGTCCCCACCGAAGGCGAGCCTGGTGAGGCCCCTGGGGGTGGTGTCCAACATGGATGGCCTCCCGGTCGATCGGTCAGATTGGGAACGTGCACACACAAAGGATGCACTACTGAAGCCAACATAACGGCACAGCAACAATCGCTCACCAGCGTCCAGGATGTTTCTCTACTGTGAACGCTCACAGACACATGGCAGGTCCCCGCGGCGACCTCGGGCCCGGTCTCGCTGACCTACTGGACCTGGGCCCCCGGCATGGGCAAGGTCGTGGACCTGTGGAACAAGGGGCCGGGCAAGAAGGACCGGATCACCGTCACGGTGAAGAAGCAGGCGTCCGGTGACACGCTGGTCACCAAGATCCTCACCGCGCACAAGGCGGGCAAGGCGCCCGACCTCGTGCCGGCGGGTCCGTCCTGCTGCCGCAGATCCTCTCCCCGTACGCGTCTACCTCGCGCGGATCTATGCCGTCGCCGCGGTGCCCGCCGACGTGGTGGAGGCCGGGCGGATGGACGGTGCCGGCGAGTGGCGGATCTTCACGCACGTCACCATGCCGTATCCCCGGCATGGTGACGGTGTTCCTGTTCCAGTTCGTGGCGATCTGGAACAACTTCCCGCTGCCGTACATCATGTTGAGTGACGACGAGAGGTTCCCGATCACGCTCGGCCTGTTCACGTTGCTGGAGCAGGGCGCCAACACCCCGGCGCCGTGCACGCTGGTGATCACGGGCGCGTTCCTCGCGCTGCTTCCGCTGGTCGCCCTCTTCCCGGTCATCCAGCGGTTCTGGAGTCTGGATCTGCTCTCCGGAGCCGTAAAGTCATGACCATGAACGCTGCGGGGGGCAGGCGCAGGCCGCCCACGATCCACGACGTGGCGCGCGAGGCGGGGGTCTCGCGCGGCACCGTCTCGCGTGTGCTCAACGGCGGCCACTACGTCAGCCCCGCCGCCCAGGAAGCGGTCAACGCGGCCATCCGCAGGACGGGTTACGTCGTCAACCGGCACGCACGCTCCCTGATCACCGGGCGGTCGGACTCGATCGGCTTCCTGCTCACGGAGCCGCAGGAGCGGTTCTTCGAGGACCCCAACTTCAACGTCCTGCTGCGCGGCTGCACCCAGGCGCTCGCCGCGCACGACATCCCGTTGCTGCTGATGCTGACGGGCACCGAGGACGAACGGCGGCGCATCGCGCGGTACATCACCGCCGGGCACGTCGACGGGGTGCTGCTGGTCTCCAGCCACTCCGGCGATCCCGTCGCCGAGCAGCTGCGCGGGGCCGGTGTGCCGCTGGTGGCGTGCGGGAAGCCGCTCGGGCTGGGCTCGAAGGTCAGCTACGTGGCCGCCGACGACCGCGACGGCGCCCGCGACATGGTGCGTCACCTGCTGTCGCTCGGGCGGCGCCGGGTGGGCATGGTGACGGGGCCACTGGACACGCCCGGCGGTGTCGAGCGCCTCGCCGGCTACAAGGAGGTGCTCGCGGAGGCGGGCCTGGACTTCGACGAGCGTCTCGTCGTCTCCGGCGACTACAGCCGGGCGAGCGGCGAGGCGGGCGCCGAGCGGCTGCTGGCGCAGGCCCCGGACATGGACGCGGTGTTCGTCGCCTCGGACCTCATGGCCCAGGGTGTGCTGACCGCCCTGCAGCGGGCGGGGCGGCGGGTGCCGGAGGACGTCGCGGTGGGCGGTTTCGACGACTCGCCGGCCGCGGTCGCCTCCAGCCCCGAGCTCACGACCATCCGGCAGCCCTGGGACCGCATCAGCGCCGAGATGGTGCGGGTGCTGCTCGCACAGATCGGGGGCGAGGATCCGGCGGCGGTGATCCTGCCGACCGAGCTGGTCAAACGGGAGTCGACGTAGGGGCCGCTTCCCGGCGGGGGGCGCCCACTGCATGCACGGTCATTGAACGCCGCACCGGTGTTACCGTTCCCATATGGCGGGGAAAACGGCTGGTGCGCTCGAGGACAGGTGGCGGGACATCCTGTCGGCGCACGCGCGCACGATGTGCGAGATCGACCGGGCGCTGCATCCGCACGGTCTCGGCGCGTCCGACTTCGAGGTCCTGGACATGCTCGCGACCGCGGCGCCCGAGGAGGGCGAGCAGTGCCGGGTGCAGAACCTGGCGGGGCGGGTCCATCTCAGCCAGAGCGCGCTGTCCCGGTTGATCGCCCGGCTGGAGAAGGACGGGCTGGTGACGCGGTCCGTGTGCGTGGAGGACCGGCGGGGGGTGTGGGTGGCCCTGACGGCCAAGGGCCGTGAGCTGCACGCCGAGGTGCTGCCCCTGCAGCGCGCCGCACTGGCCCGGACCCTGGGCGAGTAGACCGCCCGGGCCCGGACAGGGTCGGTCGTCCTACGGGCGTGCCAGCAGGGTACGGACTCCCTCCGAGGTGAGCGTCAGGCGGTGCTCCGAGCTGCCGTCGATGGTGAGCGACAGATCGTCGGCCGGCCACTGTGCGGCGAGGGCGCCGAGCGGCACCAGGCGGTAGCGGGAGACGAACGGCAGCAGCCCGGCCATCTCCACCTCGGAGGTGAACACGGGCACCACCGGCTCACCGCCCGGCTGCTCCAGCACCGGCAGCGCCACCGCCGAGGGACTGGCGGCGTCGGCGTCGTTCGCGTCGTCGGGCACGGGGATGAGCACGTCGCTGTTCGCGAGCGCGTCCAGAGCCACCGTGTCCTCGGTGTTCTCGGTGAGGACGTCCAGAGCCCGCTGGGCGGGCGTGGGCGTAGGGTCGTTTGCGGGTGTCTCCATGGCAGATTCCCTGGTAGCGGCGATCGTACGGCCCACCCGGCACATGGTTCGCCCCGGGCGCGGTCCTGCTCGCGTACCCGAACGGGCCCGGGGCAATCCTGGTGGATCTCCTGGGTTCGCCGAAGCACAGCGGAGATCCGGTGCCGACGTGCCGGGCCCTCTCGTCGGGGACTGGGACGCCGGTTCGGGCTACGACCTGGGCGCCGGCCGGCCCGGCGCGCGGACGTGACGGCGGTGTTCGCCTCCAACGACCAGATGGCCCTCGGCCTGCTGCACGCCCTGCACGAGTCCGGGCGTTCCATCCCCGGGGAGGTCAGCGTCGTCGGCTACGACGACATCCCCGAGGCGGCGCACTTCCTGCCCCCCGCTGACGACGGTGCGTACGGACTTCACCGAGATCGGCACCCGCTCGCTGCGGCTCCTCCTGGACCGCATCGACGGCCCGGGCGCCAGCCGGGCGTCGACACCCTCGTCCCTGTGGACCTCGTGGTGCGGGCCGGCACCGGCCCGCCCCCGGCGCGCTGACGGGCCTGGTCAGTCACGCCCCTCGGCGGCGGCCCGCTGCCAGGCCCCCTCCCGCAGCAACCGCAGGCCGTTCAGACCGACCAGGACCGTGGAGCCCTCGTGGCCCGCGACGCCCAGCGGCAGCGGCAGGTCACCTGCCAGGTCCCAGACGACGAGGCCGGCGATGAACACCCCGGCGATGACGAGGTTCTGCACGACCAGCCGGCGGGCACGGCGGGAGAGGGCGACGGTGGTGGGGACCGCGGCGAGTTCGTCGCGCACGATCACCACGTCGGCGGTCTCCAGGGCGAGGTCGGAGCCCGCCCGGCCCATGGCGACCCCAGTGTGGGCGGCGGCCAGGGCGGGGGCGTCGTTGACGCCGTCCCCGACGACCAGCACCTTGCGGCCCGCGCCCGCCATCTCCTGGACGGCGGCCAGCTTGTCCTGTGGCAGCAGTCCGGCGCGCACGTCGTCGATGCCGGTCTCGGCCGCGAGGTGCGCGGCGGCGCGGGCGTTGTCGCCGGTGAGGAGCACCGGGGCGGTGCCGGTGAGCCCGGCGAGGGAGGCGACCGTGGCGGCGGCGTCGGGGCGCGGCCGGTCGGCGATGCCGAGCAGTCCGGCGGGGGCGCCGTCGACGACGACCAGGACGGCGGTGCGGCCGGACTCCTCCAGTTCCGCGGCCGTCTCCACGGCGTCGTCCACCAGCCGGGCCGGGGCGCCCACCGCGACCGTACGGCCGCCCACGACGGCGGTCACTCCCACGCCGGGCGAGGAGGTGAAGTCCTCAGCGTCGGGAAGGTCCAGTCCGCGTTCGCGCGCCGCGTCGACGACCGCGCGGGCCAGCGGATGTTCGCTGGGCCGCTCGGCGGCTGCCGCCAGTGCCAGCAACCCGGCTTCGTCCAGGCCGGATCCGGGCAGCGGCCGGACGTCGGTGACCCGCGGGCTTCCCTCGGTCAGCGTGCCGGTCTTGTCCAGCGCGACCGCGTCGATCTGCCCCAGCCGCTCCATCACCACGGCCGACTTCACCAGCACGCCGTGCCGTCCGGCGTTGGCGATGGCCGACAGCAGGGGCGGCATGGTGGCCAGCACGACCGCGCACGGGGAGGCCACGATCATGAACGTCATGGCGCGCAGCAGCGCCTCGGTGAGCTGTTCGCCGAAGGCCAGCGGCACCAGGAAGACGGCCAGGGTCGCGGCCACCATGCCCAGCGAGTAGCGCTGTTCGACCTTCTCGATGAACAGCTGCGTGGGCGCCTTGGTCTCGGACGCCTCCTGCACCATACGGACGATCCGGGCGATCACCGAGTCGGACGCGTCGCGTTCGACCCGGACCCGCAGGGCGCCGGTGCCGTTGAGGGTGCCCGCGAAGACCTCGTCGCCCCGCTCCTTGGCCACGGGGAGCGGCTCGCCGGTGATGGTCGCCTGGTCGACCTCGCTCGCCCCGTGCAGCACCCGGCCGTCGGCGCCGACGCGCTCGCCGGGGCGGACGAGGACGGTGTCCCCGACGGCCAGCTCCTCGACCGGCACCACCTGTTCGCCGCCGTCCGGGGTCAGCCGGGTGGCGGTGGCGGGGGCGAGGTCGAGCAGGCCGCGGACGGAGTCGGCGGTGCGGGCCGTCGCCAGGGCCTCCAGGGCGCCCGAGGTGGCGAAGATGACGATGAGCAGCGCGCCGTCCATGACCTGCCCGATGGAGGCCGCGCCCAAGGCGGCGACGACCATCAGCAGGTCGACGTCCAGGGTGCGGTCCTTCAGCGCCTTGAGCCCTTCCCAGCCAGGCTCCCAGCCGCCGGTGACGTACGACAGGGCGTACAGCGGGCCCCAGGCCCAGGCGGGAGCGCCGGTGAGCTGGAGGGGCAGCGCGAGCAGGAAGAAGGCGGTGGCCGCCGTGGCCCAGCGCGCCTCGGGAAGCGCGAGGACACGGGTACGCCGCCGGGGCACGGCCCCGGTGCGTGCGGGCTCCGCCCGCTCGACCGGCCGCGGCGTGAGGGTGGAGGTCATCAGGGGTCCTTAGGGCGGGGACGCGTGCGTGGCCCCCACACCATACAGGAACACATGAAGACTGATTCATGTCTTCATCCCCCGGCGGAGAGCGCCCCGGGCGGGGAACGACAGGGCGTGGAACGACGGGACGGGGAGCGCCGGGATCAGGAGCGACGTCATCTCACCGGCACCGCGACGTACTGGTACTCCAGGAACTCGTCTTGACGCCGCCGAAGGGCGCGACCGGGTTGGAGACGAGGCCGGTGTCGAGGCCGACCATGCCCACCTCCAGACGCTCGCTGACCCGCAGGCCGCGGTCCAGCCCCTGGGTGAAGACGTAGCCGACGAGACCCCAGGGGGTGTCGTCGGCGCGGCGCAGCACCTCGTCCTCGCCGTCGAAGGTGAGGATCGCGGCGACCGGGCCGAAGACAGTACCTCGGTCATCTCGTCTCTCCTGGTGGCGTACGGGTCCGACGGGCCGGGACCGGTGTCCACCCGCCGACCGGGCGCGCCCTCGGTGCTGCGGGCCGTGCGACCCGCCGGGTCGCGGGGGGCGGTGGTCGGCCCGACGCTGCCGACGTGCCGGCCTCGACGGCGTTCGCCCAGGCCCGGAGGCCCTCGTCCACGCCCGTCTCGTCGATGATGAGCGCCCCGGAGGAACTCGCGGACGGCAGTCTGCCGGCCCCCTGAGGACCGGCCCCAGGCTCCGGGCCGCAGACCCCCTCGACCGAGGGATCAGGTGTCGAAGTCCACCGTCAGCGCGTCGGACACCGGGAACGACTGGCAGGTGAGGACGTAGCCCGCGTCGACCTCGGACGGTTCGAGGGCGAAGTTGCGGCGCATGTCCGCCGTGCCTTCGGTGACCAGGGCCCGGCAGGTGCCGCAGACGCCGCCCTTGCAGGCGAAGGGCAGGTCGGGGCGGGTCTGCTGGGCGCCTTCGAGGATGCTGCGCTCCCGGGACAGCGCGGAGGTCGTGGAGCGGCCGTCCAGGGTGATGGTGACCTGGCTGACCGGGCCGGACGGGCCGGCCTCGGGGTGGTGGACCTCGTGTACGGGCTCGTCGTCGGCGTAGAAGAGCTCCTGGTGGACGCGGGCGCCGGGCACGCCGAGGCCGGACAGGACCTGCTGGGCGGAGCGGACCATGCCGTGCGGGCCGCACAGCCACCAGTGGTCGGCGGACGGCACGTCGACCAGTGCGCCGACGAGTGCCGAGAGCCGCTCGGCGTCGAGGCGGCCGGACAGCACCTCGGCCTCGCGGGGCTCCCGGGAGAGGACGTGGGCGAGCTGGAAGCGCGTCGGGTAGATGTCCTTCAGGTCGGCGAGCTCGTCGGCGAACATCACGGTGCCGGTGCGGCGGTTGCCGTAGAGGAGGGTGACCTCCGAGCGGGAGTCGGCGGCCAGGACGGACTCGGCGATGGAGACCATCGGCGTGATGCCGGAGCCGGCCGCGATGAGGACGTGGTGGCCGGGAGTGGTGAGGTCGGGGGTGAAGGCGCCGGTGGGGGCCATCACCTCGACCGTGTCGCCGGGGCGCACATCGTGCACCAGCCAGGAGGAGAACAGGCCGCCCGGCACGACCCGGACGCCGATGCGCGGCGCCGTGCCGGCCGGTGAGCAGATCGAGTACGAGCGGCGTTCGTCCCGGCCGTCGACCTCGCGCCGCAGGGTGAGCGACTGGCCGGGCGCGAAGGCGAACTCCTCGGCCAGTTCGGCCGGGATGTCGAAGGCCACTGCCACGGCGTCCTCGCACAGCGGCTGCACGGCGGCGATCCGCAGGGGGTGGAAGACCGGACGTCGGCGGGCACGCGCGCGTGCCGCCGGGGCGGGGGCCGGCTCCATCAGGTCCTCCATCAGATCTCCTTGACGTACTCGAACGGCTCGCGGCAGGCGAGGCAGCGCCACAGGGCCTTGCAGGACGTGGCGGCGAAGCGGGAGGTCTCCTCGGTGTCCGCGCTGCCGCAGCGGGGGCAGGACACGCGGCGGCGGGTCGGCTCGAGCACGAGCGGCACCGGGCCGGTGGCGCGCGCGGGCGCGGCCCCGGGCGGGGCGATGCCGTGCTCGGCGAGCTTGCGGCGGCCGGCCGGGGTGATCCAGTCACTGGTCCAGGGCGGGTCGAGGACGGTGCGGATCTCCACACGCGCGTACCCCGCCTCGCGCAGCCGGGCGGCCACGCCGGCGCGCATCTCCGCCATGGCCGGGCAGCCCGAGTAGGTCGGGGTGAGGCTCGCGACCACCGTCCCGTCCGGGGTCAGGGACACCTCGCGCAGCACCCCGAGGTCGGCCAGCGTGAGCATGGGCAGCTCGGGGTCGGGCACCTGCTCGGCGATCCGCCGGGCGCGCCGCGCGTCCAGGAGCGTCGTCACCATGTCGCCTCCCGCGTGGGCGGTTCATGGCCGTACACCGGCTCGGCGGCGCGCCGCGCTCCTCGTACCCGCATGGATGTCGTCACCATGTCGCCTCCGGGTGGGCCCGGGCCACGCCCTGCAACTCGGCGAGCAGCGGGGCGAGATGCCCGGTGTGGTCGCCGGTGCGGCCCGAGCCGGGCAGGGGGCGGTAGACGGGCATGGGCAGCCCGGCCGCCTCGGTGACCTGGCGCAGGACGGCGACCACCTCGTCGCGGACGTCGTACGCCGTGAACAGCTCGCCCAGGTAGGGCGCCACCTGCTCCTGCGCCTTGCGCATCCGGCGGTGCGACTCCTCGGTGCCGTCGCCGAGGCGCACGGCCCATTCGGCCGCGTACTGTCGGTGGTACGCCAGCTCCTTGACTCCCTTGGCGGCGATCGCCGCGAGCACCGGGTCGCGGTGGGCCGTGAGCCGCTCGAAGTGGGCGAGGCGCCAGCTGGAGAACACCAGCAGCCGGACGACCGAGAACGCGAAATCCCCGTTGGGGAGTTCGGCCAGGCGTACGTTGCGGAAGTCGCCGGCGTCGCGGAAGTAGGCGTAGGCGTCCTCGTCGCGGCCGGTGCCGTCGACCTGGCCCGCGCGGGCGTAGAGCAGGCGGGCCTGGCCCAGCAGGTCGAGTCCGATGTTGGCCAGCGCCACCTCCTCCTCCAGCTCGGGGGCGCGGGTGGTCCACTCGGCGAGCCGCTGGGCCGAGACCAGGGCGTCGTCGGCCAGGGCGACGCAGAGGCGGGCCAGTTCACCGGCGTCGACGCCCTCGGGCACGGCGGTGTCGACGCCGTGCAGCGGGTCCTCGAAGCCGGTGCCGTAGGCCCAGCGGGTGTCGTCCTCGTGTCCCTCGGCGAGGGTCATGTAGACGTGGTCGTCACTCATGCCCTCTCCTTCAGATGTGCGGGACGTCGTCGGGGATGTCGTAGAAGGTCGGGTGCCGGTAGACCTTGTCGGCGCTGGGCGCGAAGAAGGGGTCCTTCTCGTCGCGGGTGGAGGCGGCGATGTGCTCGGAGCGGACGACCCAGATCGAGACGCCCTCGTTGCGGCGGGTGTAGAGGTCGCGGGCGTGGGTGAGCGCCATGCGGTCGTCGGCGGCGTGCAGCGAGCCCACGTGGACGTGGTTCAGGCCGCGTTTGCCCCGTACGAACACCTCGTACAGCGGCCAGTCCTGCTTGCCGGCGGTCATGCCACCGCTCCCTTCCGCTCGCGGGACGCCTGCTTGGCCGCGTGGGCGGTGGCCGCCTCGCGCACCCAGGCGCCCTCCTCGTGGGCCGTGCGGCGCCGCGTCATCCGCTGGGCGTTGCACGGGCCGTCGCCCTTGATGACCCGCATCAGCTCGTCCCAGTCGGGGGTTCCGAAGTCGTGACGGCCCCGCTCCTCGTTCCAGCGCAGCTCCGGATCCGGGAGCGTCACGCCGAGCTTCCCGGCCTGCGGGACGGTCATGTCGACGAAACGCTGGCGCAGTTCGTCGTTGCTGTGCCGCTTGATCTTCCAGGCCATGGACCGCGCGGAGTTGGGCGAGGCGTCGTCGGGCGGGCCGAACATCATCAGCGACGGCCACCACCAGCGGTTCACGGCGTCCTGCACCATCTCGCGCTGCGCCGGGGTGCCGCGCATCATCGTCATCAGCAGCTCGTAGCCCTGCCGCTGGTGGAACGACTCCTCCTTGCAGATCCGCACCATGGCGCGCGCGTACGGCCCGTACGACGAGCGGCACAGCGGCACCTGGTTGCAGATCGCGGCGCCGTCCACGAACCAGCCGATCACCCCGACGTCCGCGAAGCTCACCGTCGGGTAGTTGAAGATCGACGAGTACTTCTGGCGGCCCTCGATCAGCCGGTCGGTCAGATCGGCGCGGTCGGCGCCCAGCGTCTCGGCCGCCGAGTACAGGTACAGCCCGTGCCCGGCCTCGTCCTGGACCTTCGCGAAGAGGATGGCCTTGCGGCGCAGCGAGGGGGCGCGGGTGATCCACTCGCCCTCCGGCTGCATGCCGATGATCTCCGAGTGCGCGTGCTGCGCGATCTGCCGGACCAGTGTCTTCCGGTAGTCCTCGGGCATCCAGTCGCGCGGTTCGATCCGCTGGTCCCGCGCGATCGTCGCGTCGAAGTGCTGCTGGAGAACCGGCTCGCCGCCGTCCGCCCCCGGGGGGCTGGAGTGTGTCGTGTCCATCCGTCCCACTTCCCAACCGACCATTCGTTCGGTCCATGGTATGACAAGCCGGCACGCCGCGGTAGCCCCCGGCCTGACCGAGGAGGCCCTGCCGGTCGTCCGCTACCGCACCCGCGACCTGACCCGGCTGCCGCCCGGCACGGCCCGGCCCGCATCGGCATCTCCGCCGACGTGACGGTCGTCGAACCGGAGCCCCTGGAGCGCTCCGTGGGCAAGATCCGCAGGGTCAGGGACCTGTGCGAGGCGTGGTCCGGGCCGGCCGCGGCGGCTCTCATGAGCAGTACTTCGCCTCGGGCGTCCGAGCGGGAGCGGCGGGGCCGGGACCGCCCGCCTCGAAAGCCCGCGCCCGGTCCGCGGCCGGCTTGCGGATCAGGAGCAGGGCCGCGTCGTCGTGCAGCCGGCCGCCCACGTGGGCGAGCAGTTCGTCGTGCAGGGTGTCGAGGGTGCGGCCAGGCTCGCGGGAGACGTGGCGCTCCAGCCGTTCGGCGAGCGGGTAGAAGGCCCGCCCGCCGTCGCGGGCCTCGGTGACCCCGTCGGTGTAGAGCAGCAGCTGGTCGCCGTCGGCGAAGGGCAGCGTCTGCAGCCCGGGCGGGTGACCCGCGAGGGCGCGCAGTCCGAGCGGCGGGGCCGGATGCGGGGGTTCCACCGCGGTGACGGTCCCGGAGGCGCGCACCAGCAGCGGGGGTGCGTGCCCGCAGTTCACGACCTCCAGGTGCCCGGGCCGCGGGTATCCGGCGACCACGGCGGTGACGAAGTCGTCGTGCCCGAGGTTACGGGCGAGGCTCCGCTCGATCCGCTCGACCACGGCGAGGAGATCGGGCTCGTCGTGGGCGGCTTCCCGGAAGACACCGAGCACCAGCGCCGCGGTCCCCACGGCGGGCAGCCCCTTGCCGCGCACGTCGCCGACGATCAGCCGGACCCCGTGCCGGGTGGGGATCAGTGCGTACAGGTCCCCGCCGATCCGGGCCTCGGCCGCCGCCGCGCTGTAGCGGACGGCCACCTGGAACGGCCCCACGACCGCCGGTACGGGCCTGAGCAGCGCGTGCTGGGCGGTCTCCGCGACCGAGCGGACGGCGGCGAGCACCCGTTCCCTTCGCCCGCGCAGGACGCTGGCCAGGCCACTCGCGAGGGTGACCGTCGCCAGGGCCGCCAGCACGGCGGTCAGCTCCCCTCCCGGCATCCCGTCCCGGACCCCGAGTACGGCGCCGAGCACCGCGGTGAGGAAGCCGACCCAGAAGACACCGCGCGGCCCGTTGGTCGTGGCCGCCAGGGCGGGACCTGCCACAAGCAGGGGCAGCCAGATCATCCCGGCTCCGTCGGCGAGGTCGGCGAGCACGACGACGCAGACGACCAGCAGGGGCAGGACGGGCGTACCGGCGGCCAGCTGCGCGAGGGCGCGTCTGCGGGCCGGCGTCCTGGAACCGGCCGCGCGGCTGCCGGGCGGCCGTACCGGCCGGTGGCCGTCACCAAGGTCTCGCTGGCTCATGTTCTCGTCGACGTCCTCACCTGTGAGCGGGGGCGCGATGCTCGGGGCACTCCCACGTAATGTCCGTTTCATCCAGAGAACGGGGTGAGCCGGGGCACGGGCAAGGAGAGGATTTTCAGATAGTGAGCGAGAGGCCCCTCGTCACACGGCTCGCGGTCGGGAGCAGTCGCTCCCGGATCTCCCGCAGCCTGGGGAGCCGGTTCGCCGGCAGGGAGACACCGAGGGAGCCGAGCGTGTCGCCGCTGTAGACCGGGACGGCCACGCAGACCGTGCCGAGGGAGTACTCCTCCAGGTCCGTGACGGCCGGGGCCATGGGTGAGGTGTCCAGCCGCCGGAGCAGCTCCGGCCGGCTGGTGATGGTCCGCGGGGTGAGGTCGGCGAGGTGGTGGCGGGAGAGGTACTCCTGACGGGCCTCCTCGCCCATTTCCCGCAGCACGGACTTGCCCAGCGCGGTGGCGTGCCCCGCGTCCTCGAAGCCCACCCAGAGATCGACGCGAGGCGTTCCGGGGCCGTCGACGATCTCGGCGACCCGGATCTCGCCCTCCTCGTAGAAGGTGAGGTACGCGGCGGTCGCGAGCTCGTCCCGGAGCGCGGCGAGGGTGGGCCGCACGCGGTTGAGGAGGGCCTGCGCCCGCCCCGCGGACTGCAGGGTCTGGAGCTTGTCACCGAGGACGAAGACGCCCTCGTCCAGCTTTCGCACGTACCCGTCGTGCGTCAGGGTCCGCAGCAGGTGGTAGGCGGTGGCCAGGGGCAGCCCCGTCTCGCGCGCCAGCTGCTTGGCCGGCGCGCCGTTCTCGTGCGCGCTCACCGCCTCCAGCAGCCGCATGGCCCGCTGGACAGAGCTGATGAGCGTAGGGCCGTCTCGCGCACCCATGGGAACAGCGTGCGCCAGGCGTGCGGCTGCGGGCAAGGTCCCGGGGCGGCCCCTCCGGCCCGGGCGCCCGTCGCTCGACGCCTCGACTCACGTCACCGGTGTCTCCCCGTGCCGGATGGCCTCGCGCACCCCGCGTTCCACAGCCGTCCGGGTCGGTGACCGGTCCGGTACACCGTCTCGGCGGAGTCCGCGTGGTGGCCGCCCTCGGCGTGCGGCGGTGATCACCGCAGGACCGTGACGTCGCATACGTTCGCGAACAACGCCCCTACCGGCCGTAAGCGGCAGAGAGGGGCGAAACGCCGCCGTGGTCCTTCTCGGCCCTCCCCCGACCGGCGAACATGCCGTGTCATGGACATCTTGCTCGTCGCCAGCGCGTTCAACAGCCTGTCCCAGCGTGTGTACGCCGAACTCTCGGACGAAGGGCACCGGGTGGACGTCGTGCTCGCCTCCCACGGCGCCGACGCGGTCCGGGCCGCCGTACAGGAGGTCCACCCGGAACTGATCGTCGCGCCGATGCTGAAGTCGGCCCTGCCGGAGGACGTGTGGCGGGAGTACACCTGCCTGATCGTGCACCCGGGGCCGCCCGGTGACCGGGGCCCGTCGTCGCTGGACTGGGCGATCGCCGAGGAGGCGTCCGAGTGGGGTGTGACGGTGCTCCAGGCGGAGGCGGCGATGGACGCGGGTGACATCTGGGCCGACGGGCCGTTTGCGGTGCCGCCGGCCGGCAAGAGCGACGTGTACCGCAACGAGGTGGCCGATGCCGCCACGGCCGCCGTGCTGCTGGCCGTGCGGCGCTACGCCGACGGGGCGTTCAAGCCGCGGCCGCAGAGCGACCCGGAGGTCCGCGTCATGTGGCGGGACTTCTTCCGCCAGGAGCAGAGGCGGATCGACTGGGAGAACGACGACACGGAAACGGTCCTGCGTAAGCTCCGCGGGGCCGACTCGCAGCCGGGGGTCCTGGACGAGATCTGCGGCCGGGAGGTGTTCCTGCACGGCGGGCATCCCGAGGACCGGCTGCGCGGGCGGCCCGGGGAACTGCTCGCGACCCGGTCCGGCGCGCTCTGCCGGGCCACACGGGACGGGGCGGTGTGGATTCCGGAGCTGCGCCCGCGCAAGAACTCCGGCGATCCGTCACCGTTCCGCCGCCCGGCCGCCTCGGTTCTCGCCGGCTTCCCGGCGCCACCCGGCAGCGGCCCGGGCATGCAGGGTTCGAGCGACCGCCCGTACTGGCTGCCGGAGATCGCGGTCGCGCTCGAACTGCCCGCGGAGCGCACCACCTGGACCGACATCCGCTACCGGCAGCGGGGGGACATCGGCTTCCTGTCCTTCTCGTTCCCGGGCGGGGCGATGAGCACCGTCCACTGCCGCAGGCTGCTCGCCGCGTACCGGTACGCGCTCACCCGGCGCACCTCGGTGCTGGTGCTCGGCGGTGCCCGCGACTTCTTCTCCAACGGCATCCACCTCAACGTCATCGAGGCGTCGAGCGACCCGGCGGGCGAGTCCTGGTCCAACCTCGTCGCCATGGACGACCTGGTCGAGGCCGTGCTGCGAACGACCGACCGGGTGGTGGTGGCGGCCCTCGGCGGCAACGCGGCGGCCGGCGGTGTCATGCTCGCCCTGGCCGCCGACGAGGTCTGGTGCCGCACGGGCAGCGTCCTCAACCCGCACTACCGGAAGATGGGCCTGTACGGCTCGGAGTTCTGGACGTACTCGCTGCCCCGCCGCGTGGGAGCCGAGACGGCCGAGCGGCTGACGAGCGAGGCGCTGCCGGTGAGCGCGGCGACCGCCGAGCGGATCGGGCTGGTGGACCGTCTGGTGCCGGTCCCCTCCCGGGATCTCGCCCCGGAGGTCGAGCGCCTGGCCGCCGAGGTGGCCGGCGACCCGGATCTCGCCCGCCGGATCACCGCCAAGGCCACGGCCCGGCACGCGGACGAGCTGCAGCGGCCTCTCGCCGAATACCGGCGGGCCGAACTCGCCCGCATGCGCGCCGTCTTCTTCGACCCGCAGGCTTCGTACCACGCGCTGCGGTCCGCCTTCGTCCGCAAGGTCCCGAGCGGCTCCGCCCGGCCGCTGGCCGAAGGCGGCGCGCGATGAGCGCGCGGCTGCTCGTGGCGGGCGTCGGGAACATCTTTCTCGCGGACGACGCCTTCGGCCCCGAGGTGATCCGCGCCCTGGACCGCCACCCGCTCCCGCCGCAGGTGCGGGTGAAGGACTTCGGCATCCGGGGGATGGACCTCGCGTACGCGCTGCTCGACGGCTACGACACGGCCGTCCTGGTCGACGCGGCGGTTCGGGGGCACGAGCCGGGCACCCTGTCGCTGATCGAACCGGATCCACCCGGCGGCTCCGCCGCGGCCGCTCCTCCCGAGGCGCACGGCATGGACCCGGCGAAGGTCCTCGCCCTGGCCGCCCATCTGGGCGAGGAACCGCTCCCCCGCGTCCTCGTCCTGGCCTGTGAGCCCGAGCTGCGGGCGCCCGCGGACGAGGACATCGCGCCGGGCGTCAGCGCGACGGTGCGCGAGGCGGTCGGGCGGGCCGTCGCGGCGCTGCACACCATGGTGCCGGTGCTGCTCGCCGACCCCGCGGCCACTCCCCCGTTGAGCCGCCCGGACGAATCCGCCGCCCTGTCGTCGGCCGGGCTGCCGGGCACGGTGAGCGGCGGCACGGAGGATCGGTAGCGGACCGATTTCCCTACCGACTGCGAGGGGCTGCGCGCATGTGCGATTCCGTGGACGAGGCCACTCAGGCCGTCCTGGCGAAGAACGACGGTCTGGCCGCGGGCCTGCGCGAGGAGCTGGCCCGGCGCGGGGTGAGTGTGGTGAACCTGCTGTCCAGCCCGGGCAGCGGCAAGACCGAACTGCTCGGGCGGGTGCTGGCCAGGGCGGTGGAGCGGAACCTTCCGGTGGCCGCGCTCACCGCCGACCTGGCGACCGAGAACGACGCCGACCGGCTGGCCCGTTCCGGAGCGCCGGTGAAGCAGTTGCTGACCGACGGGCTGTGCCACCTGGAGGCACGGCAGCTGCGCGGGCACGTGGAGAGCTGGCTGCCCGAGGACACCTCGCTGCTGTTCGTGGAGAACGTGGGCAACCTGGTCTGCCCGGCGTCCTACGACCTCGGCGAGCGTCTGCGGATCGTGCTCATGGCGGTGACGGAGGGCGAGGACAAGCCGCTGAAGTACCCGACGGCCTTCGGTTCCGCCCATCTGGTGGTGCTGACCAAGACCGACCTGTCCGGACCCGCCGGGTTCGACGAGACCGCCTTCGACGGCCATGTCCAGCGGGTCAACCCAGGGGTGGAGGTGCTGCGCTCCTGCGCCCGCAGCGGCGCCGGCGTCGACGCCCTGCTGGAGCGGGTGCTCGCCGTGCGGGACGGGGCCCCGGTGCACCGGCCTCCGCTGGCGCCCCGCCCGCACACCCACACCCACGAGGGCGCCGAAGCCGGCCTCGTCTCGTGACCGCGCCCCCCGCCCAGGCGGTGCGCCGCCGCGTCACCGTGCGCGGCACCGTGCAGGGCGTGGGCTTCCGCCCCTTCGTACACCGCCTGGCCACCGACCTGGCCCTCGCGGGCTTCGTCAGCAACACGGCGAACGGGGTCCTCATCGAGGTGGAGGGCCCGCCGGAGGGCGTCGCCGGGTTCTGCGACCGGCTGGCGGCTGAGGCTCCGCCGCTGGCCACCGTCACCGGCGTCGGGGTCGAGGACCTGCCCGTCACCGGCGCCGACGGCGTCTTCGGTATCCGTTCCACCGACCGCTCCCCCGGCCGCACCCTCCTCCCGCCCGACACGGCGACCTGCGCGGACTGCCTGCGGGAACTGACCGATCCGGCGGACCGCCGGCACCGGCACCCGTTCGTCACGTGCACCCACTGCGGGCCCCGCTTCACCATCGCCACGGGCATGCCGTACGACCGGGCGGTGACGACCATGGCCGGCTTCCCGATGTGTGCCGACTGCGCCCGGGAGTACGGCGATCCTCTAGACCGGCGCTTCCACGCCCAGCCCGTGGCCTGCCCGCGCTGCGGCCCCCGGCTGCGCCTGCTGCCGGCGCCGGGGAGCGAGGTCCGCCCGGCGTGTGACGCAGGTGCCCTCGCGGCGGCGCGGGCGCTGCTGGCCGCCGGGCGGGTCGTCGCCGTCAAGGGCCTCGGCGGATACCACCTGGCGTGCGACGCCACCGACGCGCGGGCCGTCGGCACCCTGCGCACGCGCAAGGCCCGCGGCGGCAAACCGTTCGCGGTGATGTGCGCGGACCTGGACACCGTACGGCGGATCGCCGAGCTGTCCGCACCCGAACAGGCCGCCCTCACCGGCCCCCGGCGCCCCATCGTCCTGCTCCGCCGGCGTGCCGGGGCGACGGGTCTCGCGCCCGGCGTGTGCCGCGGCAGCCCGCACCTCGGCGTCATGCTCCCCTACACCCCGGTGCACACGCTGCTGTTCGGCCTGCCCGGTGATCCGCCCGGTCCGCGCGTGCTGGTCATGACCAGCGGCAACCGCTCCGGGGAACCCATCGTCACGGACGACGACGAGGCGCTGACCCGCCTGGCCGGTCTCGCCGACGCCTGGCTCGCCCACGACCGGCCCATCGCCTCGCCCTGCGACGACTCCCTGCTGCGGGTGCGCCCCGACGGCACCGCACAGGTGCTGCGCCGCTCCCGGGGGTACGTGCCCCGCCCGCTGCGCCTGCCGGTCCCGGTGCGTCCGGCGCTCGCCGTGGGCGGCGACCTGAAGAACGCTTTGTGTCTCGGCGAGGGTGACCAGGCCTGGTTCGGCCCGCACATCGGCGACATGGGCGATCTGGCCACGCTGGAGGCGGCCCGGCGGGCAGCGGCACAGATGCGGTGCCTGACCGGCGTCAGCCCCGAACTCGTCGCCGCCGACCGGCACCCCGGGTACCACTCGGCGCGCTGGGCCGCCCGGCTGACCGGGCACGCCCCCGCACTCGTCCAGCACCACCACGCACACCTCGCCTCGGCGATGGCCGAACACGGCCTGGAGGGCACCACCCCCGTGATCGGGGTCGCCTTCGACGGCACGGGCTACGGCGACGACGGCACGGTCTGGGGCGGCGAGATCCTGCTCGCCGACTACCGCGGTTTCCGGCGCTACGCCCACCTCGCCCCCGCCCCGCTGCCCGGCGGCGACGCGGGAGTGGCCAACCCGTGCCGTCTGGCCCTGGCCCGGCTGTGGGCCGCGGGCCTGCCGTGGGACGCCGACCTGCCTTGCGTGGCCGCCTGCACGTCCGAGGAACTAACGGTTCTGGAGCGGCAGTTGCCGAGCGGGCTGGCCTGTGTGGCGACCTCCAGCATGGGCCGTCTCTTCGACGCCGTGTCGTCCCTGGCGGGTGTGTGCCATCGCGCGGGCTACGAGGCCCAGGCCGCCCTGGAGCTGGAGGCGGCGGCCGCTTCGGCGTGGGACGCCGACGGCTCGGCGTACGCCTTCGCCGGTGATCTGGACCCGGCACCCGTGCTGGCCGCGCTGGCAGCCGATCTGCGGCGCGGCACCCCGGCCCCCGTGCTCGCCGCCCGCTTCCACCGTGCGGTGGCGCGGGCCGTCGCGGGGATCTGCCGGCGGGCGCGCCAGGACACCGGCCTGGCCACCGTCGCCCTCAGCGGCGGGGTCTTCGCCAACGCGCTGCTGGAGGAGGAGTGCGTACGGCTGCTGGCCTCAGACGGCTTCGCGGTGCTACGCCACGGCGAAGTCCCGCCGAACGACGGCGGGCTGGCCCTCGGCCAGCTGGTGGTCGCGGCGCACCTACGACAGGAGGAGTGACCCATGTGTTTGGCAGTGCCCGGCAAGGTCGTGGCCATCGACGACAGCGCGGATCCGCTCACCGGGCTGATCGACTTCGGCGGCGTGCAGAAACAGGCGTGCCTGGCGTACGTGCCCGAGGTGCGGGTGGGTGAGTACGTCATCGTGCACGTCGGCTTCGCGCTGCAGCGCCTCGACGAGGAGTCCGCCCTGGCCTCGCTGAAGCTGTTCGAGGAACTGGGGCTGCTGGAGGAGGAGTTCGGCGACGCCTGGGAGCAGGCGGCGAAGGAGGCGGGAACGGCGTGAAGTACATCGACGAGTTCAACGACCCCGATCTGGCCCGGCGGCTGCTGGACGAGATCCGTGCCACCGCGACCCGGCCGTGGGCCCTGATGGAGGTGTGCGGCGGGCAGACCCACTCGATCATCCGGCACGGCATCGACCAACTGCTTCCCGAGCAGGTGGAGCTGATCCACGGCCCCGGCTGCCCCGTGTGTGTCACGCCGCTGGAGGTCATCGACAAGGCGCTGGAGATCGCCGCACGGCCCGGGGTGATCTTCTGCTCCTTCGGCGACATGCTGCGCGTGCCGGGCACCGACCGCGACCTGTTCCGGGTCAAGGGCGAGGGCGGCGACGTCCGCGTGGTGTACTCGCCGCTCGACGCCCTGGAGCTGGCCCGCCGCCACCCGGACCGGGAGGTGGTGTTCTTCGCGATCGGCTTCGAGACCACGGCCCCGGCCAACGCGATGGCCGTGCACCAGGCGAGGCGCCTCGGCCTGACCAACTTCAGCCTGCTGGTGTCGCATGTGCGGGTGCCCCCGGCCATCGAGGCGATCATGACGGCGCCCGAGTGCCGCGTGCAGGGCTTCCTGGCCGCCGGGCACGTGTGCAGCGTGATGGGCATGGCGGAGTACCCGCAGCTGGCCGAGCGGTTCGGTGTGCCGATGGTGGTGACCGGGTTCGAGCCGCTGGACATCCTGGAGGGCATCCGCCGGGCGGTCCGCCAGCTGGAGCACGGTGAGCACCGGGTGGAGAACGCCTACCCCCGTGCCGTGCGCGAGGACGGCAACCCGGCCGCGATGCGCATGATCGAGGAGGTGTTCGAGGTGACCGACCGGTCCTGGCGGGGCATCGGGCGGATCCCGGCCAGCGGCTGGAAACTGACCGACGCCTTCCGCCCGTACGACGCCGAGCACCGCTTCGACGTCAGCGGGATCCGTACCGAGGAGCCGGCCGAGTGCCGCAGCGGTGAGGTGCTCCAGGGGCTGATCAAGCCGACCGAGTGCGCCGCGTTCGGCACCACCTGCACCCCGCGCACCCCGCTCGGCGCCACCATGGTCTCCAGCGAGGGCGCCTGCGCGGCCTACTACCTGTACCGCCGCATGAACGCCCCGGCGCCGCAGGCCGGCGGGGCCGCACAGGAGGAGGTGGCTCCCGTTGGCTGAGCAGCTCGCCGATGTGGTCGACCCTGCCAACTGGGCCTGCCCCGCCCCGCTGCGCGACCAGGGTGTCGTGGTGATGGGCCACGGCGGGGGCGGGGCGCTGTCGGCGGAGCTGATGGAGCAGATCTTCACTCCCGCCTACGGCAACGCCACCCTGGCCGGTCTCGCCGACTCGGCCGTCCTCGAACTGGGCGGCGCGCGGCTCGCCTTCTCCACCGACTCCTACGTCGTGCGGCCGCTGTTCTTCCCCGGCGGCAGCCTGGGCGACCTCGCGGTCAACGGCACGGTCAACGACCTGGCGATGAGCGGTGCGCGGCCCGCGTACCTCTCCGCCGCCTTCGTGCTGGAGGAAGGCGTCGGGCTGGCGGTCGTCGAGCGGATCGCGCGCGCGATGGGTGCGGCGGCCGAGGCCGCGGGGGTCACGATCGCCACGGGTGACACCAAGGTCGTGGAGTCCGGCCACGGCGACGGCGTCTACGTCACCACCGCCGGCGTGGGGCTCGTGCCCGACGGGGTGGACATCCGGCCCCAGCGTGCGCGGCCCGGTGACGCGGTCATCGTCAGCGGGCCGATCGGGCTCCACGGGGTGGCGATCATGAGTGTCCGAGAGGGGCTGGAGTTCGGGGTGGAGGTCGCCAGCGACACCGCGCCACTGGCGGATCTGGTGGCGGCGATGCTGGCCGTCACTGCGGACATCCATGTGCTGCGCGACCCCACCCGGGGTGGTCTGGCCGCGTCCCTCAACGAGATCGCCCGTGCCTCCGGGACCGGGGTCCGGCTGCGGGAGCGGGCCGTTCCGGTGCCGGACGCGGTGGCGAACGCCTGCGGCTTCCTGGGGCTCGACCCCCTCTATGTCGCCAACGAGGGCCGGCTGGTGGCCTTCGTGCCGCAGTCACAGGCGGAGGAGGTGCTGGCCGCGATGCGGGCCCATCCGCAGGGCGCCGGGGCCACGCTGATCGGCGAGTGCGTCGCCGATCACCCCGGGATGGTGGTGGTCGCCACCGGCCTGGGCGGGACCCGGGTGGTGGATCTGCCGCTCGGGGAGCAGTTGCCGCGTATCTGCTGACCGGCGCGACAGGGCCCCGCCGTACGGGCGGGGCCCTTCGTTATGCCGTGGCCGGTGACGGCTCGATCCCGGTGATCTCCAGCTCCCGGCCGCTGCGCAGGTCGTTGGAGGGCTGGTCGCAGCGCGGGCACCAGAAGAACGGGGGCATGCCCACCGGGAACTCCTCGGCGCACGGGCCGCACCAGGCCTGCGCGGGGACCTGTTCGACCACGAGCCGTGCCCCGGCGAGGGACGTGCCGTCGCGGGCCACCTCGAAGGCGAAATCGAGGGCGTCGGGGACGACGCCCGCCAGCTCGCCGACCCGGACGGTCACCGCCGAGACGGCGCCCCTCCCGTCCGCCCGGGCCAGCTCGCCGGCCCGCTCGATGATCGCGGTCGCGATCGACAGTTCGTGCACGGCCGGCTCACGGGTAGCGGTGGCCGGAGCGGAAGCCGCCCGACATCCGCCAGATCCGCAGCTCCCGCCTCAGGCTGGGATACTCCCAGCACAACAGTGCCAGGACCGCACCGCCCACCAGGACGGCCTCGGCCTTCAGCACCCGCTGTCCGCTCATCCCGCCCCGCCTGCGCGCGACGGGTCTGCGTGCTCGTCGGACCTTCATTGCGGCGACTCCCTGTTCTCTGTTCACGGCCCTCATCCCGGCGAGATGTTCGGCATGGTCTCCGCGAGGGCGTCATGCCGCTTCCAGTGGATTCCCGTGGAGCGGCGCGCGTCGGCGGTGCCGTCCTCGTGGTGCCCGACCTGGTCGTCGTACCGGCCCTGGTTGCCCTGGTGCAGGCCGGCGACGTGGCCGGGCGTGTCGGGCCTGGCCTGGGCCCTGCCCACTCTGATGCTGCCCATGGGGTGCTCTCCTTCCTCGCCTCCGACCTGCGGAGTGCGTGGTCATGACCGCTCGGTGAGGTCCTCGAAGAACCGCTCCACGGCCGGCCAGATCCGGCCTCCGCCGGACAGGCCGCGCCACTCCCGGCGTACCACGGCGACCATGCGGTAGCAGTCGTCGATCGGCACGATCCAGTGGTGGTCCAGGCCGTGGACGGTGTTCACCAGCAGCGCCTCCACCTCGGGTGCCACGCCGGCGAGCTGCGGACACGTCCCGGCCAGTTCCTTCCAGGCCGCCGCGTCCACCTCCCACCGCATGGCCCCGGCCGGGCTCGGGCCCTGGGCGGTGACGGTGCCGTCCGCCCGGGGCACGAAGAACACCAGGCCGACGGGTACGCCCAGCACGGCGGTGTCGACGTGGGGCAGGCGGACCCGGCGCCGGGGCACGAGCCGGTACTGCCCGTCCCCGGCTTTGGCCTCGGCGAACAGCACCGAGCAGGGGCCGCAGGCGCAGCGCACCTCCTCCTGCCCGGTGTCGTACAGGTGGGGGTGCTCGTCGGCGACCGGCGCGGCGCACAGGTCGCACCTCTCCAGCGCGGCCGCCGCCGTACGGTCGGCCGCGGAGCGGATGAGGCGGGCCAGTGCCCCGTCGGTGGTCACTGCGCGCCTCGGCGCGTCAGCGTAGTCAGGGGCACGAACGCGGGGTCCGGCGTGCTCGGCAGGGGCTCCACCGCCGTCAGCTCGGGTGCGACGGCGAGCACCGCCTCCCGGACCGCGTCGGTGACCTCGGAGCCCTGGCCGCCGCAGCCGGAACCGCAGCCGCCCGTCGTCAGGCGCACCCGGGCGACCTGGTCCTCGACACCGGCCCACTCCACGTCACCGCCGCGCTCCCGCACGGCGGGACGCAGCCGTTCGACGGCGCGGGCCGCCCGGCGCTCGGCGGGCTCGGGGTGGATGTCGTGCAGCACCAGCAGGTGTCCCAGCAGCTCGTCGTCGGCCAGGCGTTCCGCCAGTTGCTCGTCCGCCTCGTCCAGGACGCGGGCCAGGGCCTCGCCGTAGACCTCGGTCAGCAGCCGGACCGCCTCCGTGGCGGCGCCGGGCAGGGGTGTGAGGCTTTCCAGCACCTCGTCGAGCCGGGCGAGCCGGGCCTCGACGTCCGGGTCCGCCAGCCGTGCGGTGGCGGCCTCAGCCATGGTTCGCCCCGTACGTCGGCGAGTGCAGGGTGGTGAGGGTCTTGCCCTTGCCGACGTACATGTGCACGCCGCACGGCAGACAGGGGTCGAAGCTGCGGACGGTGCGCATGATGTCGACGCCCTTGAAGTCGTCCGGCCCGTTCTCCTCGAAGATGGGCTGGCCCTGGACGGCGTCCTCGTACGGGCCGGGGGTGCCGTACATGTCGCGGGGGCTGGCGTTCCACGGAGTGGGCGGGTACGGGTGGTAGTTGGCGATCTTCTTGTCCTTGATCACCAAGTGGTGGGAGAGGACGCCGCGCACCGCCTCGTGGAAGCCGCAGCCGATCGCCTCGTCGGGCACCTCGTAGTTCTCGAACACCTTGGTCTCGCCCGCACGCACGAGCCCCATGGCCTCTTCGATGAACTGCAGGGCCATCGCGGCCGCGTAGGCGACGAAGTACGGCCGGGCGCGGTCGCGTTCGATGGTGTTGCTCCACCGCGGGATGCGCCACTCCAGGGTGGTCTCCGGCAGGGACTCGCCCTTGGGCAGGGAGATCCGCACGCTGTGGCCGGTGGACTTCACGTACGGGGTGTCGACCAGGCCGCTCAGCGCGGTCGTCCACAGGCGGGCGAGCGGGCCGCCGCCGGTGTCGAGGGCGAGGTGGTCGCCGGTGCGCTGATCGAACCAGCGGGGGCTCATCACCCAGCTGTACTTGTCGTCGAAGTCGCGCTTCTGCGGCACCGGGACGGTGGTCTGGTTCCACGGGTGGCGCATGTCGACGGGGTTGCCGAGCGGGTCGTGCGTGACGAAGGGCTGCTCGTTCACCCAGTCCTCGTAGTACGAGCTGCCGAGCATGATCCGCAGGCCGAGGTTGATGTCGACGAGGTTGTTGGTGACCAGTTCGCCGTCGACGATGATGCCGGGGGTGACGTACATCGCCTTGCCCCAGGTGTTCATCGACTCGTAGCGGTAGTCGACGACCTTGGGGTCCTGGAAGGCGCCCCAGCAGCCCAGCAGGACGCGGCGGCGGCCGACCTCCTCGTAGCCGGGCAGCGCCTCGTAGAAGAAGTCGAAGACGTCGTCGTTCATCGCGACGGCCTTCTTCACGAAGTCGATGACCCGCATGAGGCGGCTGAGGTAGTCGGTGAAGACGGTCGGCTGCGGCATCGTGCCGACGCCGCCCGGGTAGAGCGTGGACGGGTGGACGTGCCGCCCCTCCATGAGGCAGAACATCTCGCGGGTGACCCGGCTGACCTTCAGGGCCTCTTTGTAGACCTCTCCCTCGAAGGGGTTGAAGGCCTTCATGATGTCGGCGATGGTGCGGTAGCCGTGGATGTCGCCGCGGGGGGCCTCGGTGCGTTCGGCGCGGGCCAGGACACCTGGGTTGGTGGCCTTGACCATCGCCTCGCAGAAGTCCACGAAGACCAGGTTGTCCTGGAAGATCGTGTGGTCGAACATGTACTCGGCGGCTTCGCCCAGGTTGACGATGTGCTCGGCCAGCGGGGGCGGCTTGACGCCGTAGGCCATCTGCTGGGCGTAGTCGGAGCAGGTGGTGTGGTTGTCGCCGCAGATGCCGCAGATCCGGGACGTGATGAAGCCCGCGTCGCGCGGGTCCTTGCCCTTCATGAACACCGAGTAGCCGCGGAAGAGCGACGAGGTGCTGTGGCATTCCACGACTTCCCGGTTGGCGAAGTCGATCTTCGTGTAGATGCCCAGGTTCCCGATGATCCGGGTGATCGGATCCCAGGACATGTCCACGAGCTGTGGTGGTTTGCGCTCGGTGGGCCGGGCCTCGGTGGTGGTCATCTGTGGTACTGCCCCTCGCTGTCGGTGGTGTGGGGTGGGGTCGTGACGTGCGTGCCGCCCGGCTCAGGGCCGCCAGCGCGGGTCGTAACCGCTGGTCAGCTTGCGCTTGTTGTGGCGCCACCGGGGTTCGTGGTTGACCAGTTCGTTGGTCATGCCGCGCAGCCGGCGGATGACGGACCCGTACGGCTTGATGACCATGGACGACAGGGTGCTGCCCGGGGGCTCGTCCATGAACGGCATGAACGCGTCGGGGAAGCCGGGCATCGTGCAGCCGATGCAGATGCCGCCGACGTTGGGGCAGCCGCCGATGCCGGCCATCCAGCCGCGCTTGGGCACGTTGCAGTTGACGACCGGACCCCAGCAGCCCGCCTTGACCAGGCACTTGGGTGAGTTGTAGTCCTTGGCGAAGCTGGCCTGCTCGTAGTACGAGCCGCGGTCGCAGCCCTCGTGGACCGTCTTCCCGAACAGCCACTGCGGGCGCAGCATGTGGTCCAGCGGGGGCGGGGGCGCGGAGCCGGCCGCGTGGTAGAGGACCCAGACCAGGGTCTCCATGAAGTTCTCGGGCTGGATCGGGCAGCCGGGCACGTTGACCACGGGAAGGCCGCCCTGGGAGGTGTAGTCCCAGCCCAGGTAGTCGGCCAGGCCCATGCAGCCGGTGGGGTTGCCCGACATCGCGTGGATGCCGCCGAAGGTGGCGCAGGTGCCGGCGGCGACCACCGCCCAGGCCTTGGGGGCCAGTTGGTCGATCCACCAGTTGAGGGTCTGCGGCTCGCCCGTCTCCGGGTCGTTGCCGAAGGACGTCCAGTAACCGTCGCCCTCGATGATGTTCTGGTTCGGGATCGAGCCCTCGATGACGAGGATGAACGGGCCGAGTTCGCCGCGTACGGCCGCCCGGTAGGGGGCAAGGAAGTCCTCGCCCCCCAGGCTCGGGGAGAGCACCTTGTTGACGAGGTTCACCTTGGGCAGGCCCGGGATCAGTCCGAGCACCAGGTCCTCGATGGAGGGCTGGTCGGCGGCGGTGAGGGAGACGGTGTCGCCGTCGCAGCTCATGCCTTCGGAGATCCAGAGGATGTGGATCTCCTCCATGCCCTGCCGTTCCTCGGTCCGGTCGGGTTCCTTGCTGACTTCGGTGGTGCTGCTGTGCGTGGTCATCACTCGGCCTCCGCTGCGGGGGTCTCGGAGTCGGTCGGGTGCCGCGAGGGGGCCGCGGCGGGAGCCGGTGCCGACGGCTCGTCCGGGGAACCGGCGGGCCCGAGGGGTTCGAGCTCGTCGGGCCGGAAGTAGTGGAATCGGCCGTACCAGGTGTGCAGTTCGGCCGCGGGGTCGTCGTCGAGGGTGACGGCGAGGTGCATGCTGCCGTCCACGTCGTGGAAGACGGCGGCGACCTCGGCGGTCCGGCCGGCCAGGAACATGTCCTGGGCGTCGGCGCCGCGTCGCCGGGGGTGAAGCCGTACGCGGCTGCCGCTGCCGAGGGGGACGCCGTCGACGAGCACGGTGTCGGTGGCCGGGGAGAGACCGTCGTCGGCGCCCTCCTGCCACCAGGCGGGGCGGTCTGCGGGTGTGGGAGTCACGGGGGCTGCCGGTGCGAGGGAGCGTACGGCGCCGTGCAGCCGTTCGAAGACCTCCTGCGGCATGGTGTCGACGCGGTCGAGGATCGCCGCCGCCCGCGGGTCGGTGGCCCGCGCCTCGCGCTTCTCCTCGTCGGTCAGCAGCATGGTGCGCAGCGTGAGGATCTCGTCGATCTCGGCGGCGTCGTGCAGGTCGCCCGGGCTCTCGGGGGCCACCTGGGGGTGGTCGGGCAGGATGATCGGCGCGGACAGCAGGACGCGTCCGGGGTCCCCGGCCGCACCGCCGAGGACGGGGAAGGTGAACTCGTTCCGGCAGGCGCGTGCGGGGGCTCGCAGGTCCGCCGGCGGATCGGTCAGGGAGACGAACTCCACGCCGTCGCCGCCGATGAGCGTGTGGGTGGCGATGAGGGCCCGGCGCAGGGCCTCGTCACGCGGGGTGCGTGGTTCGGATGCGGGCGCGGTGTTCGTGGTCCGCACGCGCAGGCGGCAGAGGTCGTCCGCGAGCCGCTCGGCGGTGACGGTGGTCTCGGCCCGTACCTCCTCGCGGCGCCGCACCACCCGCCCGGCGCCCGCGGGCAGCGGCTCGATGTCCGCACCCGCCGGGGCGCCCACGGCGACGGTGCGTCCGCCGCGCAGGAGCTCGTCGAGCGGAACCTCGACGCCGGCTTCACGCGGTACGGCCTCGTCGAAGGTCAGATGCACCGCGCCGTCGTCGGCGCGCAGCGACTCGACGGGGTGGTGGCCGGTGTCCTCCACCTGCTTGCGCTGCATCTGGAGGTATCGGACCCGCACCCGGACACAGGCGCTGCCGGGCCGTCGGAGCCGCAGCAGGCACTCGGTCTGCTGGTACCAGGAGTCGGCGGAGCCGGAGACACCGGGGACGACGGGCCCGTCCGCCTCGGCCCAGTCCCGGGGGAACAGCACTCCGAACTGCCAGCGGACGCGGTTCTTGGCCGAGGAGCGGCGGTAGGGGTACAGGAGGTAGCCCTCGTAGAGGACGGCGTCGGCGACGGCGCTGAGCTGCTCGAAGACGCCCGGGGAACCATCCGCGCCGTCCCTCGGGGCAGCGCTTCCCGTGCCACCCTCGGCCAGTGCCTGCGCCATCGCTCCTCCTCGTCCCGGTGTGCACGCGCATCCCTTCCACCACGGTCACACCGCTCATGCCCTCTTGCCTCCTCAGGCGCAGCGGCAGTGGGCCGTTCGGGTTCATCGCGACGGAGTTGCCCGGGCCCGCGTTGCGGACCCGACGACGGCCTGTCGGCGGCAGGGCGCGCGACGGGCCGGTGCTGTTCCCGGAACCGGTCGGCGCGGCCCGGGTCCGAGGCGTCGTCAACGCATGTCCCCGTCCCCTGTCGGGCGTTGGGGCTCGATGTGCCCTACGGAGGGGTGGACGGGGCGGCACGGCGGAACGCGTCGGTGGCCGAGGGAAGGCTTCGCGGCAGCCCGGCGGTTCATCCGGATGGCACACGTCACTCGCACGAACCGGCCGGTCGCGGGAAGGCGTCACACATGGACCAGCCGAAGAACCTCCCCCGCCCCACCACGAGCCCCGCCGTCACGGCCCTGGCCGACCCGCTGGTCAACAAGGGCACCGCCTTCAGCCGCAGCGAACGCGAGGCACTCGGGCTCGACGGACTGCTGCCGCCCGCCGTGGAGACCCTGGACGAGCAGGTCGCCCGCGCCTACGAGGCGTTCCACGGCTACGACAAGCCCCTCAACCGGCACATCTACCTGCGGCAGTTGCAGGACACCAACGAGGTGCTGTTCTACCGCCTGGTGACCGAGTGCCTGGAGGAGTTGCTGCCCGTCGTCTACACGCCGACGGTGGGTGAGGCCTGTCAGCGGTTCAGCGAGATCTACCGGCGGCCGCGCGGGCTCTTCCTGACGTGGGAGGACCGGCACCGCTTCCGGGACATCCTGCGCAATCGCCCGCACCACGGCCAGGACGTGGACGTCATCGTCGTCACCGATGGCCAGCGCATCCTCGGCCTGGGCGACCAGGGCGTCGGCGGCATGGGCATCCCGGTCGGCAAGCTCAGCCTCTACACGGCGATCGGCGGCATCCACCCGGCCCGCACCCTGCCGGTCCTGCTGGACGTCGGCACCGACAACGAGGACCTGCTCGGCAACCCCCGCTACCTGGGCCGGCGCGCCCGCAGGCTGACCGGCGCCGAGTACGACGAGATGATCGAGGCGTTCGTGTCGGCGGTCGAGGCGGAACTGCCCGGCACGCTGCTGCAGTGGGAGGACTTCGCCACCGCGCACGCCCTCCCGATCCTGGAGCGCTACCGCGACCGGCTGCTCACGTTCAACGACGACATCCAGGGCACCGCGGCCGTCACGCTCGGCGCCCTGTCCACCGCGGCGGATGTGGCCGGCACCCCGCTGCCCGAGCAGCGGATGGTGATCCTGGGCGCGGGGTCGGCCGCCATCGGCGTCGCCGACATGATCCGTACGGCGATGATCGACGAGGGTCTGTCCAAGGACGAGGCCACGGCACGGTTCTGGATCCTCGACGTCGACGGCCTGCTGGTGTCCTCGCGCTCCGGACTGACGCCGCAGCAGCGCGCGTTCGCGCGCGACGACAGCGAGGTGAGCGGCTGGGACGGCACCGGTCTCGCCGAAGTGGTGCGCCGTGTGGAGCCGACGGCGCTCATCGGGCTGTCGACGGCTCATGGCGCGTTCACCGAGGAGATCGTGCGGCGGATGGCCTCGACCTGCGAGCGGCCCGTCGTCTTCCCGCTCTCCAACCCCACCTCCCACTCCGAGGCCGCGCCCGCGGACCTCACCCGCTGGACCGACGGCCGGGCCCTGATCGCCACCGGTTCGCCCTACCCGCCGCTGACGGTGGACGGGCACGAGGTGCCGGTGGCGCAGTCGAACAACGTGTACGTCTTCCCCGCCATGGGCCTCGCGGTGACCGCGAGCGGGGCCACGCGTGTCACCGACCGGATGCTCGTGGCCGCCGCACGGGCCGTCGCCGAGTGCGCGGTGCGGGCGGCGGACGGCGTCGACGGTCCCGTGCCGCTGCTGCCGCCCCTGGCCGGCATGCGCGAGTCCGCACGGGAGATCGCCCTGGCCGCGGCCCTCGCCGCCGTCGAGGACGGGGTGGCCCCGCAGGCCTCTCAGGAGGAACTGCGCGAGGCGATCGCGCGGGCGCAGTGGGCGCCGCGCTACGCGGACTGAGCGCCGCCTGCGTGACCTTCGCCAGGTCGATGACGTGGCCCGCGGCCTCGCCCTGGGCTCGGACACAGCTCAGCCCGCACCTCAGACCTCCTTGTCGGGCAGGTGCGCCTCGGCCGTGTCGGGCCGGTGATCGGGCAGCGCCGAGCGGGCGGTGGCCTCCCGGTGCAGCCGCAGGAACTCCAGGTGCCGCTCGTACTGGTCGAGGATGTTGCCGATGAGCTGCTCCTTGCTGTAGCCCATCACGTCGTAACCCTGGCTGCCCTCGGCGAGGTGGACTTCGAACCGCACATAGGTGTCGTGTTCGGTGACCACTCGGTGGGCGAACGTCGGGGTGGGCACCTCGACCGGCCGCACGCGGTAGGTGAAGACCTCGTTGCCGCCCATCGGGACGCGCAGCTCCAGGTGCGGGAGGCCGTTCGCCTCGTCGGTCCCCTCGACGATCGCCGCCTCCGCGCCCTGCCGGCTCAGCTCCCCGGCGACGTCCTCGAACGCGGGGCGGCATGCCTCCTCGACGAATCTCACCGCCGTCCGGTGGCTGGGGAAGCTCATCGCCCTGGCCAGGCGCTGCCGCCAGGTCCAGTCCGCGCCCCGGCCGGCCTGCACCATCCGCCCGGACAGCGACGACGGCAGGGTGGTGGTGAGCGCGTCCTCCCGCATCCGTTCGATGCGCAACGCCTTGTACAAGCCCCAGATGATCAGGAACATCACGAACGAGAACGGCAGGCCCATGATGATCGTCGCGTCGGTCAGCGCCGCCACACCCCCGACGAGGAGCATGGCCAGGGTCAGCAGGCCGGTCGCTCCCGCCCAGAAGATGCGCACCACGGCGGGCGCGTCGGTGAGCGGGGTGCGCAGGTGCGAGCTGAGGTTGCTCATCACCAGGGCGCCGGAGTCCGCCGAGGTGACGTAGAGCAGCAGGCCGACGAAGGTGGCCAGTCCGGCGCTGAACGTGGCTCCGGGGAACTGCGCGAGCAGTTCGTAGAAGCCCTGTTCGGGGGTGTTGGCGGCGGTCTCGCCGAATTCGGTGTTGCCTGCCCGTACCAGGCCCAGCGCGCTGTTGCCGAAGACGGACAGGAAGGTGAGCGTGAACAGGAACGGGATGACCAGCGTCGCCGCGACGAACTGCCGGATGGTGCGGCCGCGCGAGATCCTCGCCAGGAACAGCCCGACGAACGGCGCCCAGGCGACCCACCAGGCCCAGAAGAACAGCGTCCAGGCATTGAGCCAGTCGGTCGGCTGGTCGTAGGCGAAGGTGTTCAGCGTCATCGAGGGGAAGCGGCTGACGTAGTCGCCGATGTTGAGGATGAGGCTGTTGAGGATCCGGATCGGGCTGTCGACGAACAGCATGTAGAGCATCAGGATGACGGCGAGCACGACGTTGAGCTCGGACAGCCGTCTGATGCCCCGGTCCACACCCGCCACGGCGGACACCGTGGCCATGACCACGGCGACGGCGATCAGGCCGATCTGCGCGGCGGTCCCCTGGGGGATGTCGAAGAGGAAGGTCAGCCCGTAGTTCAACTGCACGACGCCGATGCCGAGCGACACGGAGATGCCGAAGACGGTGCCGATGATGGCCGCGAGATCGACCGCGTCACCGATCCCGCCGTGGATGCGCTTGCCGATGATCGGGTACAGCGCGGACCGGATCGCCAGTGGAAGGTTGTAGCGGAAGGCGAAGTAGCCGAGCGTCATGCCCATCAGCGCGTACATCGCCCACCCGGTGATGCCGTAGTGGAACAGGGTCCACACCACCGCCTGCCGCGCTGCCTCGACGGTCTCCGGGTCGCCCTCCGGCGGGGCGAGGTAGTGGCTGACCGGCCCGGCGACGGAGAAGAACATCAGGTCGATGCCGATACCCGCCGCGAACAGCATGGTGGCCCAGGCGAACAACCCGTAGTCGGGGGTGGAGTGCTGCGGCCCCAGCTTGATGGCTCCGTACCGGGACGCCGCCACGAACACGACGAACAGCAGATACAGGGTGGCGGCGAGGAAGTAGTACCAGCCGAACACCGAGGAGATCCAGTCCACCACGACGCCGATGGTGCTCTCGGCGCCCGACGGGGTGATGATCGCCCAGATCGAGATGGCGAGGATGAGCACGGACGACCCGAAGAAGACGACAGGCTTGAGCCTGCTCTCCCTCCCCGGGCCGGTGACAGCCGCTGCCGGGTCCTGCGGCTCCGGCACGCCGCCGCTTCCTCCGTCGTTCGACACGGTGTCAGCTCTCCTGTGTGCTGTGCCGGTGGAAGCCGGCTGTAGCCGGGGGCAGGGGGGTGTTGCCGAGGATGAGGTCGGCCGACTTCTCGGCGAGCATCATCACCGGCGCGTAGATGTTTCCGTTCGTGAGATACGGCATCGCGGACGCGTCGACGACGCGCAGCCCGTCGACGCCGTGCACCCGCATGGAGGTGGGGTCCAGCACCGACATCTCGTCGACACCCATGCGGGCGGTGCAGGAAGGGTGGTACGCGGTCTCGGCGTCGCGGGCGACCCACTCCAGGATCTCCTCGTCCGTCTCGACCCCGGGGCCCGGTGACAACTCGCCCGCGTCGTACAGGGCGAAGGCCGGCTGGGACAGGATGTCGCGCGCGACGTGGATCGCCTCCACCCATTCCTTCCGGTCGTTGGGGGTGGACAGGTAATTGAACCTCAGCGCCGGATACACCCTCGGATCCCGGGACTTGATTTTCACCGACCCGCGCACATCCGAGTACATGGGCCCGATGTGCACCTGGTAGCCGTGCTCGGCATTCACCGGCGTGCCGTCGTAGCGGACCGCGATGGGCAGGAAGTGGAACATCAGGTTGGGATAGCGCACGACGTCGTTGCCGCGTACGAACCCGCCTGCCTCGAAATGGTTGGTCGCCGCCGGTCCGGTGCGGAAAAGCAGCCACTGGAGACCGATCGCGGGCCGCCGGGACCATTTGAGCGACGGGTTGTACGAGATCGGCAGTTTGCAGGCGTGCTGCACATAGACCTCGAGGTGGTCCTGGAGGTTCTCGCCGACCCCGCGCAGCTCGTGCACCATGTCGACGCCCAGCGGCCGCAGTTCGTCGGGGTTGCCGATCCCGGACAGCTGCAGCAGCTGCGGTGTGTTGATGGCGCCTCCGCAGAGGATCACCTCGCCGCCGAAGGCCCGCCGGCGTTCCCGGCCCCACCTGCGGTAGTCCACACCCACCGCGCGCTTGCCCTTGAACAGCACGCGGTCCACCTGTGAGAAGCACTGCACCGTCAGGTTCGGCCTCTTCTTCACCGGGTGGAGGTAGGCACGGGCGGCCGACCAGCGACGACCCCGCCGGATGTTGCGGTCGAAGCGGGCGAAGCCCTCCTGGCGGTAGCCGTTGACATCGGAGGTCAGCGGGTAGCCGGCCTGCTGCGCCGCCTCGAGGAACGCGGAGAACAGCGGGTTCCCCGCCGGACCGCGCTCCAGCCACAGCGGGCCGCCCTGGCCGCGCCACTCGTCTGCCCCGGCCACGCAGTGCTCCATGCGTTTGTAGTACGGCAGGCAGTGCGCGTAGTCCCAGGTCTCCATGCCCGGGTCGGCCGCCCAGCGCTCCAGGTCCATGGGATTTCCGCGCTGGAAAATCATCCCGTTGATGGAACTCGATCCGCCGAGCAGTTTCCCCCGGCCCTGGGTGACGCGGCGGCCGTTCATGAACGGCTCAGGCTCCGATGCGTAGCACCAGTCGTAGAAACGATTTCCGATGACCATCGTCAGCGCGGCGGGCATGTGCGTGAAGATGTCCCAGATCCAGTCGGGTCGGCCGGCCTCCAGTACGAGGACCTTGTTCTCCCGGTCCGCGCTGAGCCGATTGGCCAGCGCGCATCCGGCCGAGCCGCCGCCGACGATGATGTAGTCGTACTCCGTCCGGCCCATGCCGCTCCTCGGATTCATTCCACTACGTTGCGTCACCCCAAAGCTAAGCGGCGGGGATCTCCGGCGCACCACGGTGCGGCTGCATTCGGCTCAACCGGAAAAGGACCGCAGGACTGCTACGTCCAGCTGTCCGGCCTGATGTGCGGTTGACGCGGAAGACGTTGTCCGGGTCGTACCGCGCCTTGATCTGACGGAGACGCTCGTAGTTGCCCCGGTACGCGTCGGCGGTTCGGGTGGCGTCGTCTTCCGACAGCTGGAAGTTGACGTAGTTCCCACCGGTCGAGAACGGACGGATCCTCTCCCATCCCTTGCGGACGGCGGCCACGACCCCGTCACCCTCGGCCTGCGGAGGCCACACTCCGGAGAAGCCGCTGATGAACCGGGCTTCCCGGTTGCCTACGGCTCCGCCGTCGGCGTCGGCCTCGTTCAGCGCGCCCTCGAGATGGAAGATGACGGAGAAGGACAGGGGGACGCGACCTCCAGCGCCGCGTCCCGGAAGGCCGGGAGGTAGTCACGCCCGGCAGCCGGGGAGGAACTCGGCCTTCCAGTACTGGTTCAGGCCCTTGGGCTCCATCGCGTCGAGCATCGACTGCTGAGCCACGTACGGCTTCGCACCGATCAGGCCGAAGACCGGCTCTCCAAGGGCACGCAGCGGGGCGAGGTCGGCCTCGGCGTTCGCGCCGCTGTGGCACACGAGCAGGGCGGCGACAGGCTTGAGGTGCCACGGCTCCGGGACGAACGGTGCGGGCGGGGCGAGCCGGACGACCGCCACCGCGGTCAGCTCGCGGGGAGCGTCCGCGGTGAGTTCCCGGTAGGCCGCCCGCGCCATCCGGTCGAGGTCCTCCGCCTCCAGCGGGCCCTGCTGGTCGGCGGCCGAGAGGTGCTCGTACGCGTCCCGCCACGCCAGCCGCTCGTACGCCTCGCACCCCTGCGTACGCGGATCAACGGCGGCCATGAGTGCTCCCGCGAGCGGCGACGAGTCCCTGTGGGCAGCCTACGCGGTGACCGCGGACGGCGCCCGTGCCCTCCGGAGAGGTCCGGGACGTGCGGTTCCACGGTGCCCGCCCTGGTTCAGCCGGAGGCCGTGGCGTCGAACCAGGTGGGGGCGTCCGACAGGGCCTGCTTGATCCGGAGCAGGCCGAACTCGTTCAGCTCGGGCAGGGCGTCGATGCCGAACCAGGCCACGTCCAGCGACTCGTCGTCGTTGACCCGGGCCTCGCCGCCGACAGCCCGGCAGCGGAAGGTGATGTCCATGTACTGGCAGGTGTCGCCGTTCTCGTACGTGACGGGGTTCAGTGCCTGGACGACGACGACCCGTTCGGCGACACAGCGCACGGCCGTCTCCTCGTAGACCTCCCGCACCGCGCACGCCGCGGGCTGCTCCCCCGGGTCCGGGATGCCACCGATCACGGACCACCGGCGCGTGTCGGCCCGGCGGTTGAGCAGGACTCTGCCCTCGTCGTCGAAGACGAGGGCGGTGACCCCGGGGAGCCAGAGCAGCTGATGACCGGCCGAGGCGCGGAGGGTGCGGATGAAGTCGGGAGTAGCCATGCCGCCGACCCTAAGGGGTCCTGTCACTATGCCCGCCCGGGTCGCGTGGTCTGGCACCGCGCCTCGCCGCGTTGCCGGAAAACCCTGGTAGCTCCGCTACAAGGGCTTTCCGGCGCCTTGCGATGCACGGCACCAGACCACGCGACCTGACCGGACGCTCATGGTCAAAGGACCCCTGAGGGGCCGGTTCCGGCAGCCCGGCGCGATTCGGGCGGTGTGCGACCGGCGTACGGCTACACGTCACCCGTGCGTCGCCCGCGTAGGCCGGCGCCGACCGCCCAGCCGAGTCCGCCGGCCGCGACCAGCAGGAGGGCGATCTCCGGCAGGACACCGAGCCGCGTGGCGGGGGTCAGCGAGGACCGCAGCGGCACCTTCTGCACCAGCGAGTCGGCCACGAACATGCCGGTCTTCTGGGTGATCCTCCCGTCCGGCATGATGAAGGCGCTGACTCCGCTGGTCACCGGCACCGCCACGGTCCGGCTGTGCTCGACCGCGCGGACGCGGGACATGGCGAGCTGCTGGTAGGTCATCTCGCTGCGGTCGAAGGTGGCGTTGTTGCTGGGCACGGAGATCAGCTGGGCGCCGTCGGTGACCTCGGAGCGCACGGTCCAGTCGAAGGCGGCCTCGTAGCAGGTGACGAGACCGACCTTGGCCCCGGCCATGGTGAACACGCCCGGCTTGGTGCCCCGGCTGAAGTCCTGGCGGGCCATCTCCGTCCAGTTCTTGTTGATCGCCCCGATGAGCGAGCGCAGCGGGAGGTACTCGCCGAACGGCTGGATCTGGCGCTTGTCGTAGGTGTCGCCGGGGCCCTTCACCGGGTCCCACAGGATCTGCTCGTTGTACAGCTTGCCGTCCCGCTCCACGACCCCGCCGACCGAGATGGGCACGCCGATGGCCTCGGCCGCCGACTCGATCACGGCACGGGCGTCGGGGTTGGCGAACGGGTCGACGTCCGAGGAGTTCTCCGGCCACAGCACGAAGTCGGGCCGTGCGGCCTTGCCGGCCTCGACCTCCGCGGCCAGGCGTTCCGTCTCGCGCGCGTGGTAGTCGAGCACGGCCCGCCGCTGGGCGTTGAACTCCAGCCCCGCCCGGGGCACGTTGCCCTGGATCACCGCGACGGTCACGCTGCCGTCCTCTGCCTTGTCGCCGACCAGCGGCCGGGCCGCCACAGCGCCCACCACGGGGACGACCAGACTCAGCAGGCCCACGGCGGCCGCGGCGCGCCGCACCGTCCCGGTCCGCCGCCACGCCACAGCCAGGCGGACGACCTCGAAGAGACCGAAGCCGCACAGGACGACGGCGAAACCGAGCACCGGGGTGCCGCCCGTCGCGGCGAGCGGCAGGAACACCCCGTCCGCCTGCCCGAACGCGACCTTCCCCCAGGGGAACCCCTCGAAGGGCACACGCGCGCGTGCCGCCTCGCCGGCGATCCACACGGCGGCGGCCCACACCGGCCGGCCCGGCAGCTTCGACACGACCGCGACACCCGCGCCGACCAGGGCGACGAAGACCGCCTCGATCGCCACGAGGGCGATCCAGGGGACCGGTCCGACCTCCACTCCGGTCCACACCAGCAGGGGCAGCAGGAAGCCGAGCCCGAAGAGGTAGCCGAGGCCGAACCCCGCCTTCCAGCCGCGGCCGCGCAGCACCCAGGCGAAGACGGCGAAGGCCGGGAGGGCCAGCCACCACAGGGTGCGGGGCGGGAAGCTGACGTAGAGGAGCAGGCCGGAGAGCGCGGCTGCGGCGGCCGGAACGAGACGCACGAGCCGCCGGGCCCACGCCCGCGCCCCGGGCGCGACGCGCCGCTCCAGCTGGTCCGACTCGCCGACGGAGGTTGCGGTGACGGTCACTCCCGGAGTGTAAGTCGCATGACGTCGAGGCCGACAGCGCGGTCCACGGAGGAGCCACGACCACGCCGTACGGAGGCCGGGAGCACGGACCCCGGGCGGTCCGCCCGCGTCACCGAGAGGGCTGGCAGAGCGGATCCCCGGCGGACACCGGCGCGCCGTACGGCCCGCCGTGATCGGGACCTTGTCGGCACCTCCTGCCCCACCCGCACACGGCCCGCCCCGACGCCCCTGCTCATTTCGTCACGACACATCCCCAAACCGTCCACCAGCCGTTACCGTGTGCCAAGCCTCAGTCGCCCGGCCCGTCTCGGTCTGTGCGGCCGGGGTCTTCACAGGTCGGGGGCAACGAGGCGCCGGGGGGCGGGACGGGGTGGGTTCGACAGGGGTGAGGTCCGTGTCCGGGGTGGACGCGGACGGTGAGAGACGCATCGCTCCGGACGTGGCGGGCGTGGTGGTGCTGGGGGCCTGTGCCGGCTGGTCCCTGATCACCGCGGCCGTGCATGACGGCCGGCCCGAGGGTGTGCTCCTCGCGGTGCTGGCCGTGGCCGCCGGATACGCCGCCGGGCGGATCGGCGGGGCGCTGCTGCCGGTCGGCGCGCCCTGTGCCGGGGCGCTGGCGGGTATCGGCCTGACCGTGGCCGTGCCGCATCTCGCACCGGGCCCGCAGATCGCCGCGCCCCTGGGTCACGCCGGGGCCACCGCGGCCGTCCTGACCCTGTCGGCCGGGGCGTCGTGCTGTGCGGCCTGGGCCGCTTCGGCTCCGGCCCTGCGGTTCGCCCTGCGGCTGCCGGCCGCCGGGACCGCGGTACTGGCGGCCTCGCTCGGCTCGACCACCGGCTGTGTCACCTGCGTCGCGGTGCTGCTGTGCTCGCTGGCGGCCGGCCGCACCCGTCATCGTGGCGCCGGTCTGGCCGTACTGGCCTCGGTCGCCGCCCTGGTGACCGGCCTGACCTTGGCGGTCGCGGCGCGGGCCGTGCCGGACGGGCTCGCCGTCGGCCTGCGGGAGCGGCTGACGACGCACCGGGTGGAGCTGTGGCAGGACGCCTGGCGGCTGTTGGCCGAGGACGCCGCCCTGGGTGCCGGCCCGGGCCGGTTCGGGGAGCTGAGCGCGACGTCCGCGCAGTCGCTGCTGTCCGACGGCAAACCTCACTCGGCGCCCCTGCAGCAGGCGGCCGAGCAGGGGATCGTCGGGGTGGTCCTGTTGGCGGCGGCGTTCGGCTGGCTCCTGTACGCGCTGTGGCGCGGGCCGCGTCCGACGCCGGTGGTGCTCACGGCGGGCGCCGCGCTGACGGCCGTCGCCGCGATCGCCGCGATCGGCAACGCGCTGAGCTTCACCGCGGTGTCGGTGGGCGCGGGCCTGCTGGCGGGCGTGGCCACGGCGCGTCCGCTCACCGACGAGCGGGCGAACCACGCTCCGGACACGCACCCGCGCGGCGCGGAACGCACTCCCGCCCGGTGACCGGCTCAGTGCGCGGCGGCGCCCGGCTGGGTGGGACGCAGCCGCGCCTCGATCACCCGTACGGCCGCCTCCGCGTCGTCCACGGTGATCGTGAAGGTGTGGCCGTCCCACAGCTCCAGCTCGACGCCCTCGCCCCGTCGTACGACGACGGCCGTGCCCTTCTCGGGCCGCCACCGGTACCCCCAGCCGCCCCAGTGGCGCGGCGTGACGTGCGAGACGTACGTGGCGCCCGCCACCTGGGAGAGCGGGATACGGCGGCGGGGCAGGCCGATGTGGCCGCAGCGCACCTCGAGGTGGTCCTCGTCGACCCTGAGGGCGACGTGCACGAAGGCGAGGGTTCCGAAGAGGACCAGCAGCCCGGCGGCGATGCACCCGACGACCGCCATGACGAGGGGGGCGATGCCGGACGTCCAGGCCGAGTCGACGGCCAGCTCGATGCCCAGCGCCATGCAGGCGGCCCCGACGAGCGCCAGCAGCCACTGGGCCCGGTTGGTCGCCCGGCCTGTCCAGACGCCGGGGTGCTGATGAGGAGCGTTCTCGCCGTGGGGGTGGTCCCTCATGCATACGAGGTTACTCAGGTTTCGCTCCGCGGGGCCCCCGTGGCAGAGCGTCCCTGCGCCGGTCGGGCGTCCGGGGCTGCCGCGCCCGGTGCCGGTCAGCCGGCGGGAGTGACCGCCTGCAGCAGGCGCCCCTCGCCGTACGCCAGGGCGGGCGTCGGCAGCATGCCCTCGCGTCCGCTCAGCAGCACGGTGAGGGTGCCGTGGGGCTTGGCCCACGGCGCGGGCTGCTCGCCGAGCCGGCGCATCGCCTGGGCGGCCACGGCACCCGCGGAGCCGTGCAGCACGAGAGGCGGGCGGCCGGGGCGCTGGACGGCGGTCCGGATGCGCTCGGCGACCAGTTCGTAGTGGGTGCAGCCCAGGACGACGGTGGTCACCTCGTCGGGGGTGAGGGCGGCGGCCGCGGACACGGCGGCGTCGATCGCGGCCTCGTCCGCGTGTTCCACGGCCTCGGCGAGGCCCCAGCAGGGCACCTCGGTGACGGGCACCCCGCCGGCGAAGTCCCGGATCAGGTCCCGCTGGTACGGGCTGCCGGTCGTGGCCGGGGTGGCCCAGATGGCGAGGTGCCCGCCGCCGGCCGCGGCCGGCTTGATCGCCGGGACGGTGCCGATGACCGGCAGCTCCGGTTCCAGGCGGGCGCGCAGGGCGGTGAGAGCGTGCACGGTCGCGGTGTTGCAGCCGACGATCAGGGCGTCGGGGCAGCGCGCGGCGGCCGCCTCGGCCACGGCCAGGGCCCGCTCCGTCAGGTCCTCCGGCGTCCTCGGGCCCCACGGCATGCCATCGGGGTCCAGGGAGAGCACGAGATCGGCGTCGGGGCGCATCCGCCGCACCGCGGCGGTGGCCGCCAGCAGACCGATTCCGGAGTCCATGAGCGCGATCTTCACCCGATCACGATAGACGATGAGCGGTACCGGGCCGGTCGCGTGGGGCAGACTGCGCGCGTGAGCGCCGTTGTGTGGACTGCCGCCGGATCACTCCTCGCCTGGCTGTGGCTGCTGTTCTGTCAGGGCTTCTTCTGGCGTACGGATGTGCGACTGCCGCGACGCCGGGACCCGGACGCGTGGCCGGCCGTGTGCGTCGTCGTCCCGGCCCGCGACGAGGCGGCGGTGCTGCCCGCCGCGCTGCCGTCGCTGCTCCTTCAGGACTATCCGGGGCGGGCAGAGGTCTTCCTCGTCGACGACGGCAGCACGGACGGCACCGGCCGGCTGGCGCGTGAACTGGCGAACCGGCACCGCGGGCTGCCGCTGACCGTCTCCTCCCCGGGCGAGCCGCCCGCGGGCTGGACGGGCAAGCTGTGGGCGGTGCGTCACGGCATCGGCCTGGCACGCGCGCGTGACCCCGAGTACCTGCTGCTGACGGACGCCGACATCGCGCACGCGCCGGACAGTCTGCGCGAACTGGTGGCGGCGGCCCGCACGGGAGGGTTCGACGCCGTCTCGCAGATGGCCCGGCTGCGGGTCGAGAGCGTCTGGGAACGGCTCGTCGTGCCGGCCTTCGTCTACTTCTTCGCGCAGCTCTATCCCTTCCGCCGGATCGGCAGGGAGGGGACCCGGACGACGGCCGCCGCCGGAGGCTGCGTCCTGCTGCGGGCGGAGACCGCCGAGCGGGCGGGGATCCCGGACGCCATCCGGCACGCCGTGATCGACGACGTGGCACTCGCGCGGGCCGTCAAGCGCCGGGGCGGCCGCGTCTGGCTGGGGCTCGCCGACCGCGTGGACAGCGTCCGGTCGTATCCGCGGCTGCACGACCTGTGGCGGATGGTGTCCCGCAGCGCGTACGCCCAGCTGCGGCACAACCCGCTGCTGCTGGCCGGGACGGTGGCCGGGCTGGTGCTGGTGTACCTGGTGCCGCCGGTGGCCGTGGTCGCCGCTCTGGCCTCGGGCAGTGCGGGGGCAGCGGCCGCCGGTGGGCTCGCGTGGCTCGTCATGGCGGGGACGTATGTCCCGATGCTCCGCTACTACCGGCAGCCGCTGTGGCTCGCTCCCCTGCTGCCCGTCACCGCGTTCCTCTATCTCCTCATGACGGTCGACTCGGCCGTGCAGCACTACCGGGGGCGCGGTGCGGCCTGGAAGGGCCGCACCTACGCGCGCCCGGCGGCCGTGCCCGACGAGAGCTGACGGCGCCGCGGCGGGTCACTTCCGGCCGGGGGTCCAGTTCATGCCCCACCCGTAGGCATGGTCGACGGTCCGCTGCGGGCTCACCCCGCGCTCGGGGACCAGGTAGCGGGCCTCCCGCTGGACGACCAGGTCTCCGCCGGTGTTGGTGATCAATGCCAGCGCGCACACGAGCGAGGGGACCGTGCACTCGTCGAGGGAGAAGTCGATCGGTGCCCCGTGCTGTGGCCGGAGGGTGACCGTCGCGTTCAGGTCGGCGAAGGAGCGGGCGCCTTCGTAGATGGTGACGAAGACGAGGATGCGCCGGAAGGCGTGCTTGTGGTCGAGATTGACGGTGAGGTTCTCGCCGGCCGCCACGGCGCCCGTGCGGTCGTCGCCGTCGAGGTGGATGTACGGCGGCTGGTGCAGCGCTCCGAAGCTGTTGCCGAGGGCCTGTACGACGCCCTTGCTGCCGTCGGTGAGTTCGTACAGGGCGCACAGGTCGAGGTCGAGGTCGGAGTGCATTGCGGTCGGGCGGCCGAACTTGCCGCTCCACCCCGAGAACTGCTTGCGCACCTCCCAGTTGAGGTTCACGTGCAGCGCGCCGGAGGTGCCGCCCTGCTTGGTGAGCGAGACGGAGGGGGAGGCCTTGGTGAGCGTGACCTTGGTGAGGCGGACGGGTGCGGGTGGCGTGGCGGGCGGGGGCGGAGCCGCCTGCTGTGTCCTCGCGGGAGGCGCGGGAGGCGCGGGAGGCGCGGGAGGCGCGGGAGGCGCGGGAGGCGCGGGAGGCGCGACGGACGCCGGGGCCGCGACGGGTGCCGGGCCCGCCTGCTGCGGTTCGTCCACCGTGATGCCGTAGTCCGTGGCCAGGCCTTCCAGTCCGCTGCTGTACCCCTGCCCCACGGCGCGGAACTTCCAGGCGCCCTGGCGGCGGTAGAACTCACCGAGGACGAAAGCGGTTTCACTGGTGGCGCCCGGGTTGTCGAAGCGGGCGACCGGGGCGCCCTGGGAGGCGTCCTGGACCTCGATGTAGAGGCCGGGGATCTTTCCGAAAGTGCCGCCGTCCGCGGAGGCGGCGAGGACGACCGTCTCGATCGCCGGTTCCACGCGCGCGAGGTCGACGAGGAGTGTGTCGGCCACCCGGCCGTCGGCGTTGCGCTTGCCCTCGTGCCGGATCGCACCGGAGGAGTGGGCGGGCTGGTTGTAGAAGACGAAGTCCGCGTCGGAGCGCACTTTCCCGCCCACCAGCAGCAAAGCGGAGGCGTCGGCGTCGGGCACACCCGGTCCGGCCCGCCAGCCCAATTCCACCCGCAGTGCCGCGGTGGGCACCGGAGTATTTGAACCTTTCAGCATTTGCATGTCCGCCCCCATTGCCTGTCGCCGCACCGGGCACCGCCCGGCCGTCCGTCGAGTTCCGTCCGCACAACCTATTCCTCAGCGCGGCGAACTCCCATGCGTGACGGCCGGAAGACCGGGAGCCGACCGCTGGTAACCCGCCCGGAACTCGGCCTTTACACGATCAGGACCCCGTTCGACGCCCCTTTTTGGCCAAGTTCGCTCGTATTGAGGATCCCAGGTCACGGCGGACACGGAAAACAACCCTCTTATCGGTCTCCCCAACCAGCACATCGTGGGCTTAACTTATGTGCCATGACCTCCCCCCGCTCCACCTATGGCGGCGGCTACTACTCCGCCTCCTTCCCGGACACCCCGATCTACGACAAGCTCGTCGCCGAGCGGGGCACCCCGCAGATCGCCCCGATCCGGGTCCCCGCGCAGTACGACATGCCGGGCAGCAGCCTGCCCGCGCTCCCCTCGGCGCTGCCCGCGCTCCCGGCAGCCCCCTCCCAGTCCGCCTATGGCTATCCGCAGGCCCAGCAGCCGGCTCCGCTCCAGCAGGCGCCCGCGGCGTACATCCCGCAGCAGGCCACCGCACCGCGCGGCTACCCCGGCCCACAGCCGCAGCAGCCGCGCCCGGCGGCACCCGCGGGCTACGAGGCGATGCGCCCCGCGGCTCCCCGGCCCGCCCCGGCTCCCTATCAGGACCCGTACAACAACCAGCAGTACCGCGGGTACTGAGAACCAGCAGTACCACGGGTACTGAGCCGGCCTCCGGGGCTGTCGTGCCGGCTGGCACGATGGCCCCATGGGGAACGCTCACCTGCACTCGATCCACGTTCACCCGGTCAAGGCGGTCCGGGGCCTCGCGCCCCAGGAGGCCGCCGTGGAGCCCTGGGGGCTGGCCGGGGACCGTCGCTGGGTGCTGCTCGACGACGGGGGAAAGGTCGTCACGCAACGCCGGCAGCCGCGCCTCGCGCTCGCCGCCGCCGAGCTCCTGCCCGGTGGTGGCGTCCGGCTCTCCGCTCCCGGCAGGGAGCCGCTGACAGTGCCCGTCCCCCGGCCGTTCAGCACGGTGCCGGTGGAGATCTTCCGCGACAAGCTCGAGGCGGTCCCGGCAGAGGACGCGTCCGCGCACGCCTGGTGCAGTTCCTTCCTCGGCATCAACGCGCGCCTGGCGTACATGGACGATCCCGCCACGCGCCGGCCGGTCGCCCCGGAGTACGCGCGGCCCGGCGAGACCGTGTCCTTCGCCGACGGCTTCCCGCTGCTGCTCACCACCACGGCCTCGCTCGACGCCCTCAACACCCTGATCGCGCAAGGCGCGCACGCGGACGAGGGCCCGCTGCCCATGAACCGTTTCCGGCCGAACGTGGTCGTGGCGGGCACAGCCGCCTGGGCCGAGGACGAGTGGTCCCGGCTCGCCGTCGGGGAGGTGACCTTCCGCGTCGCCAAGGCCTGCGGGCGGTGTGTGGTGACCACCACCGACCAGGGCACGGGCGAGCGCGGCCGGGAGCCCTTGAACAGCCTGGGACGGCACCGGCGGCTCGGCGGCAAGCTGGTCTTCGGGCAGAACCTGGTGCCGCTGTCCCGGGGAACGATCCGCGTCGGAGACCCCGTCAGGATCCTCGGCTAGCGGCCGAGGTGGTCTCCCACCGCGACGGGAACCGCGTCACGGGTCCGGGCGTTGGCCTTGAGTGAGAAGTTCATGAGAAGCCCCGGGGAGAGGTGACGTCGCTCTCTCTTCGACGGGTCCGCGGGTGGACGGCTCCGCCGGGGGTGATCACGGAGCGGGAAGGGGGGTGCAGGCGGTGCGGACGATCAGCGGACTCTGGCGCTGGCGGCGCAACCCGCTGTGCCGCGGGACCGATCTGGCCGAGGCCTGGGTGGCGCTGGCGGCCCTGATGCTCATCCTCCTGGCCGCCCCCGTGGCCGGAGCCCTCGTCGGGGGCACCGCGCAGGACACCCTGCAGCGCTCCGTCCAGGCCCAGCACGGGGCCCGCCACCCGGTCACGGCCACGGTGGTCCGCAAGCTCGACCGCTCCCCGCTGGACGCCGACCCGGAGGTTTCCTCGGGCCGGGATCTGCGCACCCGTGTCCTGGCCGGCTGGACCGCGCCGGACGGCACCGGCCGCCAGGGCCCGGTCCTGGCGGGCCTCAAGGACCCGCGGCAGGGCGACGAGTTCCGGATATGGACCGACCGGCACGGCCGGTTGGTGGCCCGCCCCCTCGACCCCGCCACCGCCTCCACGCACGCGGTCCTCGCCGGCATCGGCGCCGCCCTGGCGACGGGCGCCCTCATGGAGGGCGGCAGGCGGCTGATCGTCTGGTGCATGGTCCGCCGCCGGTACGCCCGTTGGGACCAGGCATGGGACAAGGCGGGCCCGGACTGGGGCAGGACGGGCACCGGCAGCTGACGGCCTTCCGGCTCTGGTCAACCCACCACCCGCGCGCACGCTACGGTGGTCCGGCCGAACCCGTTCGGCACAACCCGCGCGCGAGCGAGCAGGAGGGGCGCGCCGGTGCCGATGCCACGTGCGCGCCCAGGCCCCCGGCCGGGCCCGGTCGCGGCGGCGACACCGGCCGGAGCGTCCCGAGGGCGAACGAGCCATCAGTACGACCGAGGTGGGGGCACAGCTACACCATGGCACAGGGCACGGTCCAGGTGACGCACACCGGCACGTCGCGGTGGCGGCGCCGCACGGGTGAGTACGCATCGCTCGCCGCCGCCCTGGAGGCCGCGGCCGACGGCGACGTCCTCACCATCGCCCCCGGTACCTACCGGGAGAACCTCGTCCTGCAGCGTGCGGTGACCCTGCGAGGCCCCGAGAACGCCCCCGGCTCGGTGCGGATCGCGCCCGTGGACGGTGTGCCGCTGACCGTACGCGCCTCGGCGGTGGTCCAGGACCTGCACGTGGAGGGCCAGGACGCGGCCGCCCCGGCCGTGCTGGTGGAGGAGGGCACCCCGGAGCTGCGGGATCTGCGGGTCGTGACCCGGTCGGCGGCGGGCATCGAGGTGCGGGGCAGCGCCCGGCCCACGGTCCGGCGCTGCGCGGTCGACAATCCGGCGGGCATCGGCATCGCCGTACTCGACGGTGCGGGCGGTGTGTTCGAGGAGTGCGAGGTCGTCGCGGCCGGCCAGGCGGGCGTGGCGGTGCGGGGCGGCGCCCACCCCCGCCTGGAGCGCTGCCGGGTGCACCACACGTCGGGCTCTGGCCTGTCGGCGACCGGGGAGAACTCGGCACTGGAGGCGGTGGGCTGCGAGATCTACGAGGTGCGGGGCAGCGGGGTGCAGATCACCGGCCGGGCCACCGCGCACCTCACCGACTGCGATGTGCACCGCACGACGGCCGACGGTGTCACGCTCGACACGGACGCGGTGCTGACGCTCGCCGACTGCCGTATCCACGACATCCCGGAGAACGCGGTCGATCTGCGCTCCCGGTCCGTCCTCACCCTGACCCGTACGACGGTGCGGCAGTTCGGGCGCAACGGCCTGTCGGTGTGGGACCCGGGCACACGCGTGGACGCCAACCAGTGCGAGATCTTCGACAGCACGGGCGACTACCCGGCGGTGTGGGTCAGCGACGGCGCCACCGCCGTCCTGGACTCCTGCCGGGTGCACGACGTGCCGGACGCCCTGTTCGTGCTCGACCGGGGCTCGCGCGCGGACGTCGTCGACAGCGACCTGTCGCAGGTGCGCAACACGGCCGTGTCGGTGAGTGACGGCGCGACAGCCCAGCTCGACGACTGCCGGATCCGGGACGCGGCGACGGGCGCCTGGTTCCGAGACCACGGCAGCGGCGGCACGCTGGGCAACTGCACGTTGACCGGCACCCAGACCGGCGTGATCGTCACCAAGGGTGCCGACCCCACGGTGGAGCGCTGCACGGTCGACTCCCCCGCGGAGGCGGGCGTCTACGTCTCGGCCGGAGGCCGGGGCAGCTTCCTGAACTGCCGGGTGACGGGCAGCGGCGGCTACGGCTTCCATGTGATCGACGGCAGCCGTACGACGCTCAGGAAGTGCCGCACGGAGCGGTGCGCGCGCGGCGGCTACGAATTCGCGGACAGCGGCGCGGACGCGGCGTCCGGGGCGGGCCCGCTCGTCGAGGACTGCACCAGTGACGAGAGCGGGGGGCCACGGACGCCCGCGGCGCGGGAAACGGTCGTGCAGACCGTGAGCCACTCCCCCGGCCTGCTGGGCGCGCTCCCGGGACAGCGCGCCGAACCGGAGCCCCCGGCCCCGGCCCCGGCGGCGGAGCCCGAGCAGCCGGTCCGCAGCTCCAAGGACGTCCTCGGTGAACTGGACGCGCTGGTGGGCCTGGACAGCGTCAAGCGCGAGGTGCGCGCCCTCACGGACATGATCGAGGTCGGCCGGCGCCGGCAGCAGGCGGGCCTGAAGGCGGCGTCGGTCAAGCGGCACCTGGTCTTCACCGGCTCCCCCGGCACCGGCAAGACGACGGTCGCCCGGCTGTACGGCGAGATCCTCGCCTCGCTCGGTGTGCTGGACAAGGGCCACCTGGTGGAGGTGTCCCGGGTCGACCTGGTCGGCGAGCACATCGGTTCGACGGCGATCCGCACGCAGGAGGCCTTCGAGAAGGCGCGCGGCGGCGTGCTGTTCATCGACGAGGCGTACGCGCTGTCGCCGGAGGACGCGGGCCGCGACTTCGGCAAGGAGGCCATCGACACGCTGGTGAAGCTGATGGAGGACCACCGGGACGCGGTCGTGGTGATCGTCGCGGGCTACACGGCCGAGATGGAGCGCTTCCTGTCGGTCAACCCGGGTGTGGCGTCCCGTTTCTCACGGACCATCACCTTCAGCGACTACGGCCCCGAGGACCTGCTGCGGATCGTGGAGCAGCAGGCCGAGGAGCACGAGTACCGGCTGGCGCCGGGCGCGCCGGAGGCCCTGCGGACATACTTCACAAAGCTGCCCAAGGGCCCGGCGTTCGGCAACGGCCGTACCGCGCGGCAGACCTTCGAGGCCATGGTGGAGCGGCACGCGAGCAGGGTCGCCCAGTTCACCGAGCCGAGCACGGACGACCTGACGCTGCTCTACGCCGAGGACCTGCCCGAGCTGCTGTGAGGCTCCGGCTACGCGGCGGGCGGCTCGGGCGTGTCACGTGGTGAAGGCACCCCCGGCCGCAGGCGGCCCAGCAGCGTGCGGCGTTCCTCGGCGAAGGCCGGGTCGGCCTGGTAGTCGGAGTGGCCGAGGATCGGCGCGGGCAGCGGAAGCAGGGCGGTGCGGCCGTAGGCCAGGGGGTCCTTCAGGGGGACGTGGTCGACGTGGGGGCCGCCGTCGCCGGGCAGGCGCATCGGGCCGCCGATGGGGTCGGTGAGCCGGTACAGGTTGCGCCAGCAGTCGACCTCCCGGTGCAGCGAGCCGAGCGCGGCGGGCCCGAAGTGCGCCGGGAACCAGCGGCCGTACAGGCGCTCCAGCGGGGAGCCGTAGGTGAGCAGTGCGACGCGTTTGCGGGCGGACGGGGCGAGTTGCCAGGCCGCGGCGGCGGCGAGCACGCTGCCCTGGGAGTGCCCGGAGATGACCAGCCGTCCTCCGGTGTCGTGGGTCCAGGTCGCGATCCGCCAGGTCAGGTCCGGCACGGCGCGCTCGGCGTAGCAGGGCGGGGCGAAGGGGTGTGCGGCGCGCGGCCAGAAGGTGCCGACGTCCCACAGGATGCCGATGGTGCGGCGGGCTGCGGCGTCCTTGTAGGCGCGCCGGCCCCAGGTCACGAACAGTATGAAACCGAGGCCGATCAGCCAGGAGCCGAGGGCCTGGGCGGTCTCCGCGGCGCCGTGGACGACTGGGTGGGTGCCCCGGGCGGCCGCGCCCGGTGTCTCGTCGGTGGTCAGGGCACCCACGAGGGCTCCGGCGCCGAGCAGCAGGGTGACGCCCGAGGTGACGGCGACGATGCGGGGTCCCCGGTCGGTGAGGGAGGCCATCGCGCGGATGTAGGCGATACGGCGGGTGCGGGCGCGGTCGAGTGTCTCGTCCGGGTAGTCGCGTGCCACCGCGTCGCGCTCGGCGCGGGCGAGCTGCCAGGCGCGCTGGGCCAGCCAGCCGAAGAGGCCCAGCAGCACCACCAGCAGCGGCGGGATCACGGACGCCTGCCAGGTCAGCAGGACCGGCGGGCCCGCGATCGACGTCCCGGTGCCGTCCAGCCAGTCGGACACGCGCTGGGACACACCGCCGGACATCACCCCGCCCAGCGCGCAGGCCAGCATCGCCACGGCCGGTCCGCCCAGGCCCCGCAGCACGGCCCGCCGGTCGGGGTCGGTGCGGTGCAGGAGGTGGGCGACGACGCCGAGGACGATCACGAGCAGACCCTGCACCAGGGCGAGTCCGCCGAAGGTCGCGTCGCCCGGCAGCCGGCCCTCCGACCGCCAGCCCGGGCGCTCCCACCCGGCGTACAGCACGGCGAGGGCGAGCAGGACGAGCGCGGCGAGCGGCAGACGCCGTACAACACGCTCGTCGAGTTGCCGGTCGAGGCGCTTCTCGCTGCGGCCCCGGCGGCACACCACCCAGACCACGGCGACCGCGCAGGCCGCGAGGGCCGCTTCCAGGAGCAGGCCCAGGTGGTTCAGTACGGCGGGGCCGCCGGGCCCCCGGTCGTGGCGGGCGGCGGCGCTGCCGACGGCGGCGGCCACCGTGATCAGTCCGGCGGCGGTGTGCGCGGCGCGCAGCCGGGCGACCAGTCGGCGTCCGTACCAGAAGCCGGGCCTGCCGAGCGCGCTGGTCCCGGGGCCTTCGTCGGGTTCGGGGTCGCGGGCGAGCGGCTGCTGGGACTCGTAGTCGCTCCAGGTGCGCCGGGACAGATACCACAGCAGGACGGTCAGCACCGTGGGGACGGCGGCGGCGAGAGCCAGCCTGCGGCCGGGCGCGCTCCACCAGCCGCCGTCCGAGACGGTGGGTGAGAGGAAGCCCAGCCAGGAGTGGCGCTCGGCGCACGCGACGGTGCCCGCGCACTGCCAGGCCGCCAGGTCGAGGGCGACCTCGCAGGCCGCCGCCACGAGCAGCACAGTGAGGGTGAGGCCCGCAAGGCGCACGAGGAGGCCGTACAGACGCACGGTGCGGGCGCGACCGCGCGCGGTGGGGCGCATCCAGTGGGCGAGGTTGACGACCATGAAGGGCAGCAGCAACAGCCACAGTGCGCGGGTGCCGTTGCCGGACGTGAGGTTGCACCAGACGTAGGCCTCGGGCACCGGACCGTCGCGGTGGTGGCCGCCCGGGCGGTTCTCGGCGTCGACGTCGTCGGTGCGCCGGAAGACGGCCGCGATGTCGTCGCCGGTGATCCGCACCGTGCGCGGATCGTTGAGCATCTCCTGCGGCGTGGTGCCGCCCACGCCGTGGACCAGGAGTTCCAGGGCGGTGCCGGTCTCGCCCGCCCACGCGGCGGGGCCGTCCGGTCCGCCGGTCGACGCATGTTCCTGCGTACGTTCCACTGATTCGCACTTCCCCCGTGACACGCCGTCGGCTCTGTCCGTGCGGGCACAAGGATCTCCACTTCCGCGGGGCCGCACACGTCCTGTCACTGAATCTCCCCGATCCGTGATACGGCGAAGCGGCGGATGCTCCCTCGGTGCCGTGTGGGCGCCACGAGCGGTCGGTGGCGCCGTCCGCTGCCCGACATGCAAGGATGGGACGTCCGCGCACAGGAGCCGGGGAATATGTCCTAGTCGGGCAGGGTGTGCAGGGCGTGTCGGACGGCAATGAGGCGAAAGGACCGGAGCGTACGTGAGCGAGAATCAGAACCTCCTCGCGGAGCAGCGGCGATCCCTGATCCTCGACGAGGTCCGGCGCCGGGGCGGTGTCCGGGTCAACGAGCTGACTCGCAAGCTCGGGGTGTCGGACATGACGGTCCGCCGCGACCTCGACGCGCTCGCCCGCCAGGGCGTGCTGGAGAAGGTGCACGGCGGTGCGGTCCCGGTGGTCGAGGCGAGCACCCACGAACCCGGCTTCGAGGCCAAGTCCGGCCTGGAGCTGACCGCCAAGGAGGACATCGCTCGCGCCGCGGCCAAGCTGGTCGCGCCGGGCGCGGCGATCGCCCTGTCGGGCGGTACGACGACCTACGCGCTGGCGCACCAACTGCTGGACGTGCCGGACCTCACGGTGGTCACCAACTCGGTGCGGGTCGCCGATGTCTTCCACTCGGCGCTGCGCACCTCGGGTCCGCGGCAGGGCGCGGCCACGGTCGTACTGACCGGCGGTGTGCGCACGCCCTCCGACTCGCTGGTGGGGCCGGTGGCCGACCAGGCGATCGCGGCGCTCCACTTCGACCTGCTGTTCCTGGGTGTGCACGGCATATCGGTCGAGGCCGGCCTGTCGACGCCGAACCTCGCGGAGGCCGAGACCAACCGGCGGCTCGTACAGTCCGCCCGTCGGGTCGTGGTGGTGGCGGATCACACCAAGTGGGGCAAGGTGGGCCTGAGTTCGTTCGCCTCACTGGAGCGGATCGACACGCTCGTGACGGACGCCGGGCTGCCGGAGGAGGCGCGCGGGGTGGTCACGGAGCATCTGCGGCGGCTGGTGGTGGCCGGGGAGCCCGAGCCCGACGAGGGTGGAGACATCTGACGGAGCGCCAGCTAGTGCCGCGGCAGGCAACGTTTGCCCGTCAAGGAGCGGCGTCCGGTGCTTGCTCTCGGCGTGCCGGCCGGAAGTCCTCGTACTGGATGTACCTGGGCTTTCGGCCGGTGCGGCGAGTGGGGGCACCTCCCACGCCTTTCGGGCAGTGGGGGAGCGTGCCGGGCGTCGCGACGGGGCGAACGTTGCCTGTCGCGGCACCAGGGTGACGCTTCCGGGGGCGTCCGCTTCCGCGAGTCGATCCTCGCCGCGAAGGAACCCGGTCTGTACGCCTACCGTGCCGACGTCACCAACGTGCCCGGGGTGCGGGCGATGGCCGAGGAGTGGCGGCTCACGCCGGCCGGCGCCGGCACCCGGGTGCGGTGGGTCTTCGCGACCGACGGGACGGCAGCGTACCGGCTGGTCATGAGGGCGGCCCGGGCGGCCCAGGCGCGCGCGTTCCGGGAGGCCGTGAGGGCGCTGGAGCGGCGGCTGACGGCTTGAGGCCCGCGCCTCAGCCGGGCCACACCCCCGTCTCCAGCAGCGAGTCGATCGCGGCGGCGCAGGGCTCGATGTCCAGCCCCTGTTCAGCCAGCCAGAGATCCGAGTAGTACTTGTCGAGATACCGGTCCCCCGGGTCGCACAGCAGCGTCACGACACTCCCCTGCCGGCCCTCGGACACCATCTCCGCGACGATCTTCAGCGCGCTCCACAGGCCGGTTCCGGTCGAGCCGCCCGCCTTGCGGCCGATGGCCCGCTCCAGCGCCCGGACGGCGGCGATGCTGGCCGCGTCGGGCACCTTCATCATCCGGTCGATCGCGCCGGGCACGAAGCTCGGTTCCATACGGGGCCGTCCGATGCCCTCGATACGGGAACCGCAGTCGCAGGTGACGTCCGGATCGCCCGTCGTCCAGCCCTCGAAGAAGCACGAGTTCTCCGGGTCGGCCACGCAGACGCGGGTGTCGTACTGCATGTAGTGGACGTAGCGCGCGAGGGTCGCCGAGGTACCGCCGGTGCCCGCCGTGGCGACGATCCACGCGGGTTCGGGGAACCGTTCCAGGCGCAGCTGACGGAAGATGGATTCGGCGATGTTGTTGTTCCCGCGCCAGTCCGTGGCCCGTTCGGCGTAGGTGAACTGGTCCATGTAGTGGCCGCCGGTCTCGGCCGCGAGGCGGGCGGACTCCTCGTACATGGTGCGGGGGTCGTCCACGAAGTGGCAGCGGCCGGAGTGAAACTCGATGAGGCGGATCTTCTCGGCGCTCGTCGTGCGCGGCATGACGGCGATGAAGGGCACGCCGATCAGCTTGGCGAAGTACGCCTCGGAGACGGCCGTCGAGCCGCTGGAGGCCTCGATGACGGGTCTGCCGGGCCGGATCCAGCCGTTGCACAGGCCGTACAGGAAGAGGGAGCGGGCCAGGCGGTGCTTGAGGCTGCCGGTGGGGTGGGTCGACTCGTCCTTCAGATAGAGGTCGATGCCCCACCGCTCCGGCAGCGGGAACTGGAGCAGGTGTGTGTCGGCCGAGCGGTTGGCGTCGGCCTGGACTCTGCGGACGGCTTCCTTCAGCCACGCGCGGTAGGCGGTGTCGCTGTGGTCGACGTCGAGGGTGACGCCGGTCCGGGTCTGGCTCACGAGGGGGCTCCTAACGCTGCGCGCCGTCGACGCTTCACGCGGCCGACACCCCGATCATAAGCACTCGGCGCACGCTTCTCACCTGCATAAACGCATCTTTGAGCCCCTCAAAGCGCCCCCAGGAGCAGAGCCGGAGCAAGGGGGCGCGCGGTCCCGGGGGCGCTTTCGTGAGTGTGCTGCGGGCGCCCCCGGAGAGGGGGTCGCGAACTCTGGTGCTCGACGCCGGGTGGGGGCAGACTTCACGGCGGGACCAAGGCTCCGGGCGGGGCGGCACAGGGGTACGAGGCATCGCCGGAGCGGGCCTGTTCGCAGGACCGGGCACGACCTGAGCGGGCTCGCCGCAGTGCCGGAACGGGGGCCGCCGCGCCGGACCGCACCGCCGGGCCGGGTTCCGGCGAGGCACGACGCACCACCGGAGCAAGGGCCGGCACGGCACCGCGCACGGCCGGGGCGAGGCTCCGGGATACGACGCACCAGACGCACCACCACCGGAGCAAAGCCCCGGCAGGGGCGGTGCACCGCCGGGGCCGGACTCCGGCCGGGGCACGCGCGCCGCCACGGGTACGGCGACGCCGCCGCGGGTACTGGAACGCCGCCCCGAGGAGGAGCAGCCTGCCGGACGGGGCACACTGGATCGGGGCACGAGCCCGTATCGGGCACCGCGCGAAGCGGGCCGGTACACCGAAGCGCACAAGGGGGCGGGTGGCATGGCGGAGCCGGAGTTCAAGGCCACGGGCGTGCGGATCGGGAAGCGGCTGCGCTCGCTCACCCGGGCCGGCCAGGTCCGGATCAGCGACGGCCGGCTCGAGCTGCTGACCAGCTACGGCAGTGAGATCGACAGCGCGCCGGTGCAGGCCGTGCGCGCCTCCAAGCCCTGGTTCGGCCCCGATGACCGGGCCACGGCGGATCTCAACGGCAAGCGGTACCTGCTCACCCTGGGCGATCACGACCCCGCCCCGGGCGAGCCGGGACCGCCGGCCGCGCGGCGCTTCATCGAGGCCGTGCGCCGGGCGGCGGGGCGCGGCGACTGAGATGCCCGCGACTTGCGGTCCCTCACCCCCTGCGTCACTCTGGTCTCACGTCACTCTGGGTTTACCGGCGATAACGCTGCGAACCAGCCCGCCGGCCATGACAGCGGGCGGCAGTGTCACGAAGGCGCCCTGCTGGATCCGAACTCCGTGTTCTTCCGGACCTCACGTCGGGGAGTCGCAGCCGTGATCAGCTACCCAAGCAGGCACTGCACGGTGGAGCTCCAAGCCCTGCCGTCGCGGATCGGCCAGGTCCGCAGAATCGTATCTGCGCAATTGCGCTACTGGCATCTGGACGCCCTGATCGACCGGGCCTCGCTCGGTGTGACGGAGCTGTTGTCCAACGTCCACCGGCACGCTCAGCCGGACAAGACGTGCACCGTGGAGATAGAGCTGCTGCTCGACCGGCTCACGGTCTCGGTGCGCGACGGCGATCCGCGGATGCCCGTGGTCGGGGACCCTCAGGACATCGCGCCGCTGGCGACCTGCGGGCGCGGGCTGGCGATGGTGGCCGCCATGAGCGAGAGCTGGGGCGTCCGGCCGGACGGCGAGTCCGGCAAGGTCGTCTGGTTCACCCTGCCGACGTCCTCCACCGCACTGGCGGCGCCGTCGCGCCGGACGCGGCACGCGGTCCTGGAGAAACCCGCGCGCAGGTTCGCGGAGGTCGCGCACTCCACCGACGGGCTCCTGCCCGAGCATGCTCCCGCCCGGTCCGCCGTTGCCGGTTGACCGGGCGGTGACCACCGTGCGCACGGCGGTTGCCGCCGGGTGAGGTACGCCGCGACGCACGCCTCACCCGGCGGCGACGGCCACGCCGCTCCGCCCGGCGTGCGTCCGCCGCCTTCGCGGTGTGGCGGAATCCGGCCCGGCGAACGCGTCGCGTCCGGCCGCGTCCTCTCGAAGCACCGCCCACGGCTGTGCGCCGGGCTCTCCGTCCAGCGCGGACAGTCGGCGCCGGGCGGCCATCCGCGTGACCGTGGACGGGACCGGCGTACGAGGAAGGGGCGGCGGCGCCGGCCTCAGGGCGAAGCCTGGTCGCTGTCCTTCATCGAGCCCCAGCCGTGCCAGCGGTCGACCTCGATCCAGGCGCTGACCCGGGGGCGGACACGGTCCGGGTAGGGCTTGCCGATGTAGTGCCGGGCGAGGAGGTCGATGTCGGCCAGGTCCTCGTCGTCGTACATCTCGGTGACGCGGCCGATGAGGGTGACGTGGGTGTACCAGTCGTCACCGGCGAGGACGGTGAGGGTGACGCGCGGGTCACGGCGCAGGTGCTTCAGGCGGACGCGGCCCTGGTCGAGGTTGATCAGCACCCGGCCGTCCTGCCACGCGTACCAGGTGGCGGTGGAGACCGGCGCGCCGTCGGAGCGCACCGTGGCCATGACGCAGGGGTTGGGCCTGCTGAGCAGGGCGTCGGCCTCGGGCGGCAGCGGCGGCTTGGACATCCGGGAAACCTCCGGGGTGTTCAGGCGGACGTGTCGTCGAAGCTGGCGAAGTAGGCGGCGACCATGTCCTCGCCGGCGTGGCCCTGCGCGGCGGCCCGCTCCATGCGGGCGGCGGCCGCTTCGGCGACATCCAGGCGGACGCCGTTCTCCGCGCCGGCCCGGACGATCAGACGGGCGTCCTTGGCGGCGGTGCTCACCGCGAACTGGGGTGGTGTGAGCCGCTCGTCGAGGACCAGGTCGGACTTGGCGCGCAGGTAGCCCATGTCGAGCGGGCCGTCGGCGACGAGGTCCAGGAACCCGTGCGGATCGACGTCGAGTGCCTTGGCCAGCGCCAGGGCCTCGCCGGCCGCGGCCGTCACGGCGAGGACCCAGCTGTTGGCGACGAGCTTGAGCCGGGTCGCGCTGCCCGCCGCCCCGTCCTCGCCGGTCCACACGGTGCGGACGCCGACGGCGTCGAAGACCGGCGTCACCCTGTCCCGCCCCTCGGCGGGGCCGGCGGCGAGCACGGTCAGCTTCCCCGCCTCGGCGGGCTGGCGCGTGCCCAGGACGGGGGCGTCGTAGAAGACCAGGCCGTGCTCGCGGGCGAAGGCGGCCAGGTCGGTGATGTCCTCGACGCCGGCGGTGGTGGACTGCGCCCACGCCGTGCCGGCGCTCAGGGCCGGGGCGGCCTCGCGCATGGTGTCCAGGACGGCGGCGCCGTCGTAGAGCATGGTCAGGACGACGTCGGCCCCCTGGACGGCCTGGGCGGGGGTGCCGGCGATGTGCGCGCCCTCGGCGGCGAGCGGCTCGGCCTTGGCACGGGTGCGGTTCCAGACCCGGACGGTGTGTCCCGCGCGGGCGAGGTTGCGGGCCATCGCGGCGCCCATGATGCCGGTGCCCAGGACGCTCACGGTGAGATTGTCGGTCATTGCGTCAACTTCCTCGGTGGTGCGGTGCGGACGTGCTGCCTGCAAACCAGCCTGCCCGCTCGGCGGCGAGCCTTCCCGGAAGCGACGCGGGCACGCCTGATCCCCGCCAGCGCATGGGAGCCGACGGCCCTCCGGGCCGACTCGAGGGGCGCCGCCTCACCGCTGTGCGGTCAGCGCTCCCAGGGGATCGTCGAGGACCGGCTGCCAGGCCAGTTCGGCCGCGCCGACGAGGCTGTTGTGGTCGAGGGTGCACGCGAGGATCGGGACGCCGCCGCTCTGGCCCCACAGGCTGCGGTCGGCGACGACCGCGCGGAGGCGGCCGGGGTCGGCGTCCAGGAGGGTGCGGTGGAGGCCGCCGAGGATGATGCGGTCCGGGTTGAGGAGGTTGACCAGGCCGGCGAGTCCGAGGCCGAGCCGGTCGATGAGGGCCTCGGCGGCGGTGCGGACGCCCGGGTCGGCGTAGTGGTGGCGGACGAGGTCGATGGACTGCTGGAGCAGGGACACCTCGGGGCCCGGCTCGCGTCCCGCCTCCGTGAGGAAGGCCAGCGGGTCGGTCTCCACGTCGAGGCAGCCGCGGCTGCCGCAGTGGCAGGGACGGCCCTCGGGGTGCACGGTGAGGTGGCCGACCTCCAGCGCGAGACCCGAACTGCCCCGGTGCAGACGGCCGTCGAGGACGAGCGCGCCGCCGACGCCCCGGTGGCCGGTGGCCACGCACAGCAGGTCGCGGGAGCCTCGGCCGGCGCCGTGCCGGTGCTCGGCGAGCGCGGCCAGGTTGACGTCGTTCGCGGCGAACGCGGGCCCGTCGATGCCGGCCGCGCGCACCTGCTCGGCGAAGATGTCCCGCACGGGCGCGCCCGCGGGCCAGGCCAGGTGCAGGGGGTTGAGGGCGAGGCCCTCGGGTTCGGCGACGGCGGACGGCACGGCGAGGCCCGCGCCCACGCACCGGCGCCCGGTCTCGCGCAGCAGTCCGGCGCCCGCCGTGACGACGGAGGCGAGCACCTTGGACGGGTCGGCGTCGACGGTCTCGCAGCCGGGCGCGGTGGCGACGATCCGGCCGCCCAGTCCGACCAGCGCCGCCCGGAAGCCGTCGGCGTGCACCTGTGCGGCGAGCGCGACGGGCCCGTCCTCGGCGACGGCCAGCTTGTGCGAGGGCCTGCCCTGCGACCCGGCGGCCGCGCCGGGCCGGGCGTCGACCCGGATCAGCCCGAGCGCCTCCAGTTCGGCGGCGACGGCGCCGGCCGTCGCCCGTGTCACCCCGAGCTCGGCGGTGAGCACGGCACGGGTCGGGGCGCGTCCGGTGTGCACGAGTTCCAGCGCGGGTCCGAGCGCTCCGCGCCCCCGGTCCAGTCGCGTCCTCGATGTGTTCCCGTCCCCCGCCGGCCGGGGATCCGCCTTCCCGCTCATGAGGGCGAGTCTCCCATGATCCGCCGGAGCGGCGGCCTACAGACCGCTGACCCGGAGCGTGATGTTGAGCCGTCCCGTCAGGCCGAGGCCGGGCGGTGCCGTGCCCGCGTGGACCCGCGGGACCCCGTGGTGGGCGAGCCGGGACGGGCCGCCGAAGACGAACAGGTCGCCGCTGCGCAACTCCACATCGGTGTAGGGCCGGGTGCGGGTCTCGGTGTTGCCGAAGCGGAAGACGCAGGTGTCGCCGAGGCTCAGCGACACCACCGGCGCGTCCGACTTCTCGTCGCTGTCGCGGTGCATGCCCATGCGGGCGGCGGCGTCGTAGAAGTTGATCAGCGCGATGTCGTAGGCGGGCACCGGGCCCCCGAGGGTGTCCCGCACCGCCCGGCGGCCCAGCTCCCCCAGCCGGTCCGGGAAGGGCTTCACCGGGGCGCCGTCCCCGTCGACGACGGTGCGGGCGTAGGCGTACGGGTACCAGTGCCGGCCAGGGCACCCGGGGTTGTCCCGTGCGGCCCGGCCGCAGTTCGGGCACGTCCGTACGGGAGCCCAGTGCCAGCCCAGGCACACCTGCCGGGCGGTCATGGTGCCGCCGCCGGGGGTCCGGACCGTGCGCAGACCTGCTGGTGGACGTGCCCACGCGCGGCAGGCCTCCAGCAGGTCGCGCTGCTGCCGCCCGTCCAGCCAGCCGGGCAGATGCACCGCTCCCGGTGCGACCTCCGTACGCTCCCGGGGGAACAGCTCGACGTCCATGCGTCCCATCCTCCCCCACCGGTCTTGAGCTGCGGCTCGGCTAGCCTGGTCGCACGATGAGCGACCGTATGACGACACCGTGGGGCGAGCCGGAGCTGAGCCGCTTCCCCGAGGACCCGCGTGACAGGCTGCGCGCCTGGGACGCCTCCGACGAGTACCTGCTGAGGCATCTGGCCGCGGAGCGGGTCCCGCTGTCGGGCACGGTCGTGGTGGTCGGGGACCGCTGGGGCGCGCTGGTCACGGCGCTCGCGGCGCACCGGCCGACGCAGATCACCGACTCCTGCCTGACGCAGGAGGCGACACGCGCCAACCTCGCCCGTGCCGGGGCGGAGCCGGGCGCGGTGCGGCTGCTCACCACGCAGGATCCGCCGCCGGGTCGCGTCGACGTGCTGCTGGTGCGGGTGCCGAAGAGCCTGGCGCTGCTGGAGGACCAGTTGCTGCGGCTGGCGCCGGCGGTGCACGCGGGGACGGTCGTCGTGGGCACGGGGATGGTCAAGGAGATCCACACCTCGACGCTGGAGTTGTTCGAGCGGATCCTCGGCCCGACCCGCACCTCCCTCGCCGAGAAGAAGGCCCGGCTGATCTTCTGCACCCCGGACCCGGCGCTGGAGCGGCTCGCCGGTCCGTGGCCGTACGTCTACACCCTCCCGGACGGCGTCGGCCCGGTCTCGGGGCGCACCGTGGTCAATCACGCGGGAATCTTCTGCGCCGACCGGCTCGACATCGGCACCCGGTTCTTCCTGCGGCACCTGCCTCAGGGCCGGGGTGGCCGGGTGGTGGACCTGGGGTGCGGCAACGGCGTGGTGGGGACGGCCGTGGCGCTGGCCGACCCGGACTGCGAGGTGCTGTTCGTGGACGAGTCGTTCCAGGCCGTGGCCTCGGCGGAGGCGACGTACAAGGCGAACGGCGGGCCGGGGCACGCCGAGTTCCGGGTCGGCGACGGGCTGGCGGGCGTGCCGTCCGGCAGTGTCGACCTGGTCCTGAACAACCCGCCGTTCCACTCCCACCAGGCGACGACGGACGCCACGGCCTGGCGGATGTTCACCGGGGCGCGGCGCGCGCTGCGGCCGGGCGGTGAGCTGTGGGTGATCGGCAACCGGCATCTGGGCTATCACGTGAAGCTGCGGAAGCTGTTCGGCAACAGCCGGCTCGTCGCGAGCGACCCGAAGTTCGTGGTGCTGAAGGCCGTCAAGCGGTAGCCGCGCCGAGGGTGTCGAGGGTCCTCGCCACGGCCCGTGTCATCGCCTCCCGCGCGACTGTCAGGTAGCCGCGCGGGTCGACGGTCTCGGGGCGCTCGGCGAGGAACTCCCGGATCGCGCCGGTCAGCGCGATGTTCAGGGCCGTGCCGATGTTGACCTTGGTGATGCCGCCCGTGATCGCGGCCGTGAGTTCGTCGTCCGGGACGCCGGAGGAGCCGTGCAGGACGAGGGGGACGTCCAGTGCGGCGGACAGGCGTGTGAGCAGGGGGTGGTCGAGGGTCGCGGTGCGGGTCGTCATGGCGTGGGCGCTGCCGACGGCGACGGCCAGGGCGTCCACGCCCGAGTCGGCGACGAAGGCCCGGGCCTCGTCGGGGTCGGTGCGGGCGCCGGGGGCGTGGGCGTCCAGCGGGGGTCTGCCGTTCTTGCCTCCGATCTGGCCCAGCTCGGCCTCGATCCACAGGCCTTGGGCGTGCGCCCGGTCGACTGCCGCCCGGGTCGCGGCGAGGTTCTGCTCGTAGGGCAGCCGGGCCGCGTCGTACATGACGGAGCTGAAGCCTGCTTCGGCCGCCTGGTGCAGCAGGGCGTCGCTCCGCACGTGGTCGAGGTGCAGCGCGACCGGTACGGCGGCGTGTTCGGCGGCGGCGACGGCGGCACGGGCGAGCGGGAACAGCCGCCCGCCGCGGAACTTGACCGCGTTCTCGCTGACCTGGAGGACGACGGGGGCGTGCGCGGCCTCGGCGCCCGCGATGACGGCCTCGACGTGCTCCAGCGTGATGATGTTGAAGGAGGCGACGGCCGAACGGGCCGCGGCGGCACGGGTGACGAGGCCGCCGGTGGTGGTGAGGGGCACGGTGACTCCAGGGTCGGGAAGCGGGGCACCAGGCGTCAGGGCGCGAGGATCACCGAGCGTGTGAGGTGCCGGGGAAGGTCCGGGTCGAGGCCGCGGGACGCGGCGACGGCGACCGCGAGGCGCTGGGCGCGGACGAGTTCGGCGAGCGGGTCGAGGCCCCCGGCGATCCACAACGCGCCTGTTGCGCGCACCTTTCGGCGAGCCCGCCGGGCGCGTCCCCGAGCATCCAGGTCGCCGTGCCCGAGGTGCTGACGCTGATCGGGCCGTGCCGGTACTCCATCGCCGGATAGGCCTCCGCCCAGGCCAGCGCGGCCTCCCGCATCTTCAGCCCGGCCTCGTGGGCCAGGCCGACGGTCCAACCACGGCCCAGGAACGTGAACTGCCCGCACTCCACCAGTTCTTCGGGCAGCGGCTCCGACAGGGCGGTGCGCGCGTCGGTGACGGCGGCGGCGGGGTGGAGGCCGAGGTGGGCGCGGAGCAGGGTGAGGGCCGTGGTCGCGAACCGGGTCTGCACGACGGAGCGTTCGTCCGCGAAGTCGAGGACGGCGAGTTCGTCGGCGGCCGTCCGTACGGGCGTGTCCGGGTCGGCGGTGACGGCGGTCGTGCGGGTGCGGCCCTTCAGCCGGCCGAGCAGGTCGAGGACCTCGGTCGTGGTGCCGGAGCGGGTGAGGGCGACGACCCGGTCGTAGTCGCGGCCGTGGGGGAACTCCGAGGCGGGGAACGCGTCGGTCTCACCCTGGCCCGCGCCCTCCCGCAGGACCGCGGCCGCCTGCGCCATGAAGTACGAGGTGCCGCAGCCGACGATCGCGACCCGCTCCCCCGGCGCCGGCAGCACCCGCGCGTGGCCCGCCGCCTCCGAGGCGGCGCGGGCCCAGCACTCGGGCTGGCTGGTCAGCTCATCCTCGGCATGCGTCATGCGGCACCCTCCAGGTCTGACTGTTTCTGCAAGATATCGCCAGCTTTCGAGCATCATCAAGCATCTGGTCTGATCGGGTGCGCTAGGGTCGCCGGAGATCGACAGGTGGAGGTCCGGATGTCGCGCGACGCCCGCTGGAAGGCGCTGCTGGAGCTGCTCGTCGAGCGCGGCCGGCTGGACGTCGAGGACGCGGCCGGGGAGCTCGGCGTGTCGGCGGCGACGATCCGCCGTGACTTCGACCGGCTCGCCGAGCAGCAGATGCTCGTCCGTACGCGGGGCGGCGCGGTCGTGCACGGGGTGTCGTACGAGCTGCCGCTGCGCTACAAGACGGCCCGCCACGCCTCCGAGAAGCAGCGCATCGCGAAGGCGGTGGCGGGTCTCGTGGCGCCGGGTGAGGCGGTCGGGCTGACCGGCGGCACGACCACCACGGAGGTGGCGCGGGCCCTGGCGGTGCGCGGGGATCTGGCGTCGGGGCCGCCCGCGCTGACCGTCGTGACGAACGCGCTGAACATCGCCAACGAGCTGGCCGTGCGGCCCCAGTTCAAGATCGTGCTGACCGGCGGGGTGGCACGGGCCCAGTCGTACGAGCTGGTCGGGCCGCTCGCCGACGCGGTGCTGGGGCAGATCACCGTCGATGTGGCGGTGCTCGGCGTCGTCGCCTTCGATGCCACGCACGGCGCCGCCGCGCACGACGAGACGGAGGCCGCGATCAACCGGCTGCTGTGCGAACGCGCGGAGCGCGTGGTGGTGGCCGCCGACTCCAGCAAGCTGGGGAAGCGGGCGTTCGCCCGGGTCTGCGCCGCCGAGGCGGTGGACGAGCTGGTGACGGACACGGCGGCCGACGCGGAGACCGTGCGGCGTTTTGAGGAGGTGGGAGTGCGGGTCGTCACGGTGTGAGACCGCGACACTGGGATCGCGGTTCGCCGGACCGGGGCCCCTCGGCCGAAGGGCAGCACGATCAGCCGGTCACGATCGGCGCCGACGACGCCGGGCCGACGTGGAGAGCGCCTGAGCGGGGGGCCGCCGGCAGTCCTAGGCTGGGGCTGAGGCGCCTACCGGGCAGGGAGGCTGTCATGGGCGGAGCGGCGGACGACCACGGCGCGCCGGGGGGCCGGCGGTATCTGCCGATCGCCGAGCACGGGCTGATCGGCGATCTGCGCAGTGTGGCCCTGGTCGGGACCGACGGCACGATCGACTGGTACTGCTGCCCGGCTTTCGACGCCCCGAGCGTGTTCGCCTCGATCCTGGACGCGGAGCGCGGCGGCTGCTTCGAGCTGGCGGCAGCCGTGCCGGCGCGGACCAAGCAGTTCTACTTCCCCGACACCAACGTCCTGATCACCCGGTTCTTCACCGAGGACGGCGTCGGCGAGGTGCAGGACTTCATGCCGGCCGGCGGCGAGCCTGCCGAGGCCGAGCGGCACCGGCTGATCCGGCGGGTGATGTGCGTACGCGGCTCGATCCCGTTCCGTACCCGCGTCGCTCCCCGGTTCGCCTACGGCACCAAGCCCCACACCGTCCGGCTGACCGGCGAGGTGGCGGTCTTCGAGGCCGAGGGCCTGGCGCTCGCGCTGACCGCGACCGTTCCGCTGGAGGTCGGCGGGCCGGACGTGTACGGGGACTTCAAGCTCTCCGAAGGCGAGTCGGCGGTGTTCGCGCTGGACAAGGTCGGCGGCGACGTGGCGCCCCGCCGGTGCGCCCACACGGACGCGGAGCAGCAGTTCGCGGCGACCGTGGCCTACTGGCGGCGCTGGCTGTCGGCGTCACGGTACAAGGGCCGCTGGCGGGAGATGGTGCACCGCTCGGCCCTGACGCTGAAACTGCTCACGTACGCGCCGACCGGGGCGATCGTGGCCGCGCCGACGACGAGTCTGCCCGAGCAACTCGGCGGCGAACGCAACTGGGACTACCGGTACGTGTGGGTGCGCGACGCGGCCTTCTGCGTCTACGCCCTGCTCAGGCTGGGTTTCACCGGCGAGGCCGAGGCGTTCATGCAGTTCGTGACCCGGCACGTCAGCCCGGGCGACAGCAAGCCCTCCGGTCCGCTGCAGATCATGTACGGCATCGACGGGCGCACCGAGCTGCCCGAGCGGACCCTGGACCATCTGGAGGGCCACCAGAATTCCGCGCCCGTGCGGGTCGGCAACGCGGCGGCCGACCAGCTCCAGCTCGACATCTACGGCGCGCTGGTCGACTCCGTCTACCTCTACGACAAGTGGGCCCGGCCCATCTCCAGCGACCAGTGGGACGACATGTGCGCGCTGGTGGACTGGGTGTGCGCGCACTGGGACCAGCCCGACGAGGGGATCTGGGAGACCCGGGGCGGGCGCAAGAACTTCCTGTACTCGCGGCTGATGTGCTGGGTGGCGATCGAGCGGGCGATCCGGATGGCCAACCGGCGCGGCCTGCCCGCCGACCTCCCCCGCTGGCGGGAGTGCCGCGACACGATCTACCGGCGGATCATGAGCCGGGGCTGGTCCGAGAAGCGCCGGGCCTTCGTCCAGAACGAGGACGGCGACGTGCTGGACGCGGCCCTGCTGATGATGCCGCTGACGAAGTTCATCGCCCCGACCGACCCGAAGTGGCTGTCGACACTGGACGTGCTCACCGAGGAGCTGGTGTCCGACTCCCTGGTCTACCGCTACGACTCGCGCTCCAGCCCGGACGGACTGCGCGGCGACGAGGGCACGTTCTCCATCTGCTCGTTCTGGTACGTCGAGGCCATGGTGCACGCCGGCCGGATCGACGAGGCGCGCCTGGCCTTCGAGAAGATGCTGACGTACGCCAACCATCTGGGTCTGTACGCCGAGGAGATCAGCCACACCGGGGAGCAGCAGGGCAACTTCCCGCAGGCGTTCACCCACCTCGCCCTGATCAGCGCGGCGTTCAACCTGGACCGGGTGCTCGGCTGAGCACTCAGTGCCCGTGGCCGTCGTCCGCATGCCCCTCGGGGGTACCCGCATCGGCCGCCGCTCCCCCGGCCCGGACGGTGAACGCCGCCGTGTGGACCTTGCCCTCGTGCTGGAAGTCGAGGAACAGGCGGTAGGAACCGGCGCTGGGCGCCGTGGCCGTGAACGAGATGTCCGGGCCGGGCCTGGTGGTGCCGTCGCCGGGTTCGCCGTTCGGGTGGACGTGCAGGTAGGCCAGGTCACCGGAGCGCAGGGCGACCAGGTGGCCGTACGCGCCGAGGTAGGGCTGCAGGTTCGTGACGGGCTTGCCGTCGCGGGAGACCTTCAGCGTCAGTTCGCCCGCCTTGCCGGGACGCAGGGCACCGGCGAGCTCGACCTCGTAGCCGTTGGCGTCGGCCGTGGTGCTCGGTGCGGGCAGGTCCTTCGGCCGGTACGGGCCGGAGGCGGCCAGGTCCGCGCCGAGGGTGAGGTTCCGGGCGTTCTTCGCCGCCGGGGTGAAGTCGGCGAAGACGCGGTAGCCGCCCGCGCTGGGCAGGTCGACGGGGGTGCTCCAGGTGCCGTCGGCGGCGCGGGTGGGGTGCAGGTGGCGGTAGGTGAGCAGGTCGCGCGAGGCGACGACGAGGTGGAGTTCCTTGTCGTGTTCGCGCTGGTAGGCGGTGACCACGCGGCCGTCGGCGTCCCGGACGGCGAAGCGCAGGTCGGCGCGCTGCCCGGCGGTGACGCGCGGGGTCTTCAGGTCGAGGGTGTAGCCGCCCTCGGAGATCTGCAGGCCGCCGACCGGGGGTGTGTCGTGTCCGGCGTGGGCGCCGCCCCCCTCCGGCTCCGGTGACGGCCGGGCATGCTCGTCCTCCTGCTGCGGCAGGCTGTCGGCGACGACGGGGCCGAAGCCCTGGCCGACGCCGTAGGCCGCGCCGAAGGTCGCGGCCAGGGCGGCGGCGAAGGTGCTGATCCTCAGTCCGGTGTTCATGACCGTCGGCTCCTTCAGATACCCGGTCCCCGCTCGGATGCGGGGTCTCCATGCAGCCCACAATACCCCTAGGGGGTATGAAGTCAAACCGTCCCCGCGCTTGTTTCGTATACCCCTCAGGGGTATATATGAGACGGCAGGGGTACCCCCGGCCCGTATATGTGATTCCGATCGAGGAGGCACCGATGCCCGCCACCACCTACATCGTCTCCGGCATGTCCTGCGGCCACTGCAAGGCCACGCTGACCAAGGTCATCGGTGAGCTGGACGGCGTCAGCGGTGTCGAGGTCGAACTCGACACCGGTCGCGTCACCGTCACCACTGCCGGGGAGCCCGACGACGCCGCGATCGCGGAGGTCGTCGACGAGGCCGGCTACGAGCTGACGGGGCGGCGGGTCTGATCATGACCGCCACCACCGGCAGCGGAACCACCGGAATTACCGGAACCACCGGAACCAGAACCGCAGGCACCGAGGTCGAGCTCACCATCGGAGGCATGACCTGCGCCTCCTGCGCGGCGCGCATCGAGAAGAAGCTCAATCGCATGGACGGGGTCACCGCCACCGTCAACTACGCGACCGAGAAGGCGAAGGTCAGCCACTCGGGCGAGGTCTCCGTCCAGGACCTGATCGCCACGGTCGAGGCGACCGGGTACACCGCCCAGGAGCCCGCACCCGCCGAGGAGCCCGGCGCAGAGGCCGCCGGGGCCGACGACGGTCTGCGGCCGCTGCGCGAGCGGCTGGTCACGGCCGTGGTGCTCGCGGTGCCCGTCGTGGCGATGGCCATGATCCCTGCGCTGCAGTTCGAGTACTGGCAGTGGCTGTCGCTCACGCTGGCCGCGCCCGTCGTGACGTACGCGGCGTGGCCCTTCCACAAGGCGGCGTTCACCAACGCCCGGCACGGCGCGGCCACCATGGACACGCTGATCTCGGTGGGCACCTCGGCCGCGTTCCTGTGGTCGCTGTGGGCGCTGTTCTTCGGCACGGCGGGCACGCCGGGCATGACGCACCCCTTCGAGCTGACCATCGAGCGCACGGACGGCGCCGGGAACATCTACCTGGAGGCCGCCGCAGGCGTGACCGCCTTCATCCTGGCCGGGCGGTACTTCGAGGCCCGCGCCAAGCGCAAGGCCGGGGCGGCACTGCGGGCACTGCTGGAGCTGGGCGCGAAGGACGTCACCGTGCTGCGCGACGGCGGACGTGAAGAGACCCTTCCCGTAGCGGAGTTGAGCGTCGGCGACCGGTTCCTGGTACGCCCGGGAGAGAAGATCGCGACGGACGGGACGGTGGTCGAGGGCTCCTCCGCGGTGGACGCCTCGATGCTCACCGGCGAGTCCGTGCCCGTGGAGGTGGGCGAGGGCGACCCGGTCACCGGCGCCACGATCAATGTGGGCGGGCGGCTCGTCGTGCGTGCCACACGGGTCGGTGCCGACACGCAACTGGCGCGGATGGCCCGGCTGGTGGAGGACGCGCAGAACGGCAAGGCCGCGGCGCAGCGGCTCGCGGACCGGATTTCCGCCGTGTTCGTGCCGGTCGTGATCGCCCTCGCCCTGGGCACGCTGGGCTTCTGGCTCGGCAACGGCGCCGGGCTGACGGCCGCCTTCACTGCCGCCGTCGCCGTCCTGGTCATCGCCTGCCCCTGCGCCCTGGGGCTGGCCACGCCGACCGCGCTGATGGTCGGCACCGGGCGGGGCGCCCAGCTCGGCATCCTCATCAAGGGCCCGGAGGCGCTGGAGTCCACGCGCCGGGTCGACACCGTCGTCCTGGACAAGACCGGCACCGTCACCACCGGCCGGATGACCCTGCTGGCCGTGCACACCGCCGACGGCACCGGCGAGGCCGACGTGCTGCGGCTGGCCGGGGCATTGGAGCACTCCTCCGAGCACCCGATCGCCCGTGCCGTCGCCGAGGGGGCGCTGGAGAAGCTGGGCACGCTGCCCACGCCGGAGGACTTCGCCAACGTGCCCGGACTCGGCGTGCAGGGAGTCGTCGAGGGCCACGCCGTGCTCGCCGGCCGGGAGCGGCTGCTCGCCGACTGGGCGATGGAGCTGCCGGAGTGCCTGGCCCGAGCCCGGGCGGCGGCCGAGGACGCCGGGCGCACGGCCATCGCGGTCGCGTGGGACGGCGAGGCACGGGCGGTGCTGGAGGTCGCCGACGCGGTGAAGGAGACGAGCGCGGAGGCGGTCGGCCGGCTGCGTGCGCTCGGGCTCACGCCCCTGCTGCTGACCGGCGACAACGAGGCGGTGGCCCGGTCCGTCGCCCGCGAGGTGGGCATCGAGGAGGTCATCGCCGAGGTGCTGCCGCAGGACAAGGTCGACGTCGTCAAGCGGCTGCAGGCCGAGGGCCGGTCGGTGGCCATGGTCGGCGACGGCGTCAACGACGCGGCGGCCCTCGCCCAGGCCGATCTCGGACTGGCCATGGGCACGGGCACGGACGCCGCGATCGAAGCCGGCGACCTGACCCTGGTCCGCGGCGACCTGCCGGCCGCGGCGGACGCCATCCGCCTCGCCCGCCGCACCCTCGGCACCATCCGCTCGAACCTCTTCTGGGCCTTCGCCTACAACGTGGCGGCCCTCCCCCTGGCCGCGGCGGGCCTGCTCACCCCGATGATCGCCGGGGCTGCCATGGCCTTCTCCTCGGTCTTCGTGGTGGGCAACTCACTGCGGCTGCGGACGTTCCGGGCCGCCGGCTGAGGCGGTAACGGCTCAGCGGCGGTGCCACACCAGCGTGTACCGCCAGAGCAGGCGGCGGCGCAGGCGGGCGCCGGGCAGGGTCGTGCGGGCCTCGCGGGCGATCTCCGGGAACGTCAGGTCCGGCTGCCGCACCGGCGCGGTCATCGCGACCGGGCGCGGGGCCCGGCGGCCCCGGTTCTTCACCAGCGCCATGACGATGTTGAGCGGGATCGACGCCACGCCGAGAAGGTGGTCGGCGGGCGTCGCCTCCCGGGAGACACCGACGATCACCAGGGTGCCGCCCGGAGCAAGGCGGTCGCGGAAGGCCTCCAGGGCCCCGGTGAACGGCAGATGGTGGAGCACGGCGACGCAGGTGATGACGTCGTAGGACCGGTCCGGAAGCCCGGCCGGCGCGTCGGCCACCGTGTACGTCACCGGCGCCGCCGCCGGGGTCAGCTCCCGCGCCCTCGCCGTGATCTCCGGGTCGGCGTCCATCGCGTGCACCCGCTCCGCCCGGCGGGCCAGCAGCCGGGCGAGGTCGCCGCTGCCGCATCCCACGTCCAGGGCACTGCCCACCCGCCGCGGGAGTTGCCGCAGGATCCAGCGGTGGAAGTGGGCGTTGTGGTCCCAGGGGTGGGCGGCGTGGAACCCGTCGAGGGCGCGCGGGACCCGTCGGAGCAGGGGCGTCATCCCCCAGTCCACCAGACGGGTGCACTCGGCCACCGTGTCCCGGATCACCGGGGTGGCCGTCCGCCGACCGGGCACTCGGGAGGTACCGGCTCGCAGGGGCGCCGAGCGTGCGCCCGGCGTGAGCCGGTACCTTGCCGGGAAGGCCACTGCGGGGAGAAGCACATGACCGATCCGACGACCACAGAGGGGGACGCCCTCCGTCCGCTCGCGCAGGACGGGAAGCCCTCGGGCGGGCCCGGCCGGCTCCTGGGCGCCGTGATGAGCGACCTGAGGACCGTGGACGGCGCCCTGTACGCGGCGGTGGCCGCCACCCCCACACCCACCCTCGACCGGACACTGCGCCATCTGTCCCACGCGGCCGACCACTCCAAGATCTCGTTCGCCATCGCCGCCGCCCTGGCCCTGGGCGGCAAGCGGCCGCGCAGGGCCGCGCTCGCGGGTGTCGGCGCGATCGCCGTGGCGTCGGCCTCCGCCAACCTGCTCGGCAAGCGCCTGGTACGCCGCGCCCGGCCGGACCGGGAGGCGGCCCGGGTGACGGTGGACCGGCACGTGCGGATGCCGACGTCGGCCTCGTTCCCGTCCGGGCACACCGCCTCGGCGGTCGCGTTCGCCACCGCCGTCGGCGTGGTCCTGCCTCCGGCGGCCGCACCGCTCGGGGCGCTGGCGAGCGCCGTCGGCTACTCCCGCGTCCACACGGGCGTGCACTACCCGGGCGACGTGGCCGCGGGCGCGGTGCTCGGCATCGCGAGCGCCGCGGCGGCACTGGCGGCGGCAGCGGCCACTCCGTCGGCGAAGACCCAGGCCCTCCTGGAGGCGGCCCGTTCCTGGCCCCGGATCGGCATCGGCAACGCCCTGCGCCGGTGAGCGGCGGGCCGGGCCGGGCGCAGGGCCCGGCCTCCCGGCCCGGCATCCCTGCGCTCAACAGGCAGCGGACCGGCGTACGTCGACGGCGGTGAGCGCCAGGGCCAGCGCCCGGGGGCGAGGAAGGCCAGCGGCACCAGCATCCAGGCGCACAGCGCGGCCGTCGCCACGGCGAGCAGCACCAGACCGCTGCCGCCCGGGTCAGCCGCGGCGTCCCGGGCCGCCCCGCGTACCGCTGCCCGCCAGTCGGTGAGCGACTCGGGGCGTCCACAGGCGCGCAGGGCGCCGGCCATGCCCTCCACCAGGAACCGCTGGAAGGCGAGGAACCCTCAGGCCCCCTCAGGTCCCCGGCCGCTACTCCCCCTGGTACGGCAGCGTGGTGCCCGGCAGCGCGTACTCGTCCCGGCGGCCGCACATGCCGAAGCCGCCGAGCCGGGTGGGCGCGCTCTCGTGGGCGGTGGCCTCGTCGAGGTAGCCGGGGTCGCCGTCGGCCAGCGCGTCGAGCTGGGCGCCGGTGCGTTCGGCGGTGGCCAGGGCGCCCGCCCGCCACAGGGCGCGCCAGGCGGGCACCTTGTCGCGCACGATCCGGGCGGCGGCCCGCTGGAACTCCCGGTACGGGCCGTCGTCCCCGGCGACGAGGGCCTCGCGCAGGACGAGGTAGCCCTCGACCGCGAGGTCCCTGCGGCGCCGGGCGGCCGCCGCCGTCTCCGGTCCCGTGCCGGGCGGCAGGGTCGCCGCGGCGGCGTACTTCCCGGGGTCGGCGAGCACCTCGGGCGGGAAGGTGAAGACGGCGTCCCCGGCTTCGGGCAGACCGCTGTTCTGCATCAGCACGGTGATGCGCAGATCGCCCCCCTGCACCATGCGGTGCACGGTGCCCGGCGTGAACCAGGCGAGGGAGCCGGCTTCGAGGGGGATGTCCCGGTAGCCGTCGGGGCTCAGCGTCTGCACCGCGCCCCGGCCGCCGGTGACGACGTACGCCTCGGTGCACACCAGGTGCAGGTGCGGGCTGCCGCCGCAGGCACCGTCGGCGGCCTCCCAGTCGTAGGCGCTGAGGTGGGACAGGCCGACCGCGCCGGGCAGCGGGTGCGGCAGCCCCTGCTCGGTTTCGCTCACCATGGCAGGCCTCCCAGGTGGGCGCCGACCCGGTCGCGGTCCCAGGCGCCGTCGGCGATCACCAGCCGGTAGCGGTACGCGAAGGACTCGCCCGGCGGCAGCTCGAACTCCTCGAAGAACGCCCAGGAGAAGGCGACCGTCGGAAAGGGCTCGGAGCGGACGAACCAGTGGGACTCGTGGATCGCGGACGTCTCGTCGAGGTTCTCCGGCGCGTGCGCGAACACCAGCGTGGAGTGTCCGTCGATGTCGTCGTGCTCGGTGGTGAACGCGAGCCAGGGGCCCTGCGTGCCCATCAGCTTGCCCGCGTCGGCGTCGGTGTCCGGCGCGAAGACGGTGCCGCCGGTGAAGTCGCGCGGGCCGCGCCACTGCAGTCCGGTGTAGCCGGCCATCTCACGGCCCGCGGTGGTCGGGGAGCCGAAGACCAGTGGTGCGGAACGGGTGTTGGTGAGGCGGAGCGACCAGTCGAGGGCCCAGGAACCGGCCTCCTCGTCCACCGAGTGGACAGCCAGGCCGCGCACCTCGCGCGCCCACTCCTCGCCGCCGTTCTCGATCCAGGTGAGGTTCTCGGTGAGGGTGAGCCGGTCGTCCTCGACTGCGAGGTCCGGGAAGCCGTCGTGCCGCATCGAGCCGACCCGCTCGGGCAGCGGCAGATAGCCCTGGCCGTGGACGTAGCAGTTGCCGCCCCAGAAGTTCTGGCCGGACAGATGGCTCGCCGTCATCTGCAGGCCCTTGTGCCAGCGATGGTCGTTCGGACGGTAGCCGGTGACCGTGCGGCCCGAGAGGGTGCGCACGGGGTGGGCGTAGGGCTTGCGGGACTCGAAGGGGTCCGGGTCGGGGCGGTAGACGTAGCGGAGGATCTCCGTGCCGTTCGCCGCCGTGACGGCGATGTCCTCGCCGTGCGTGTGCGTGACGCGGATGGTCATGCGCGCTCCTTGGGGGCCCAGTCGGGGTACTCGCCGTGCATGGCCTCGTAGAAGGGGTCGCCGGGGGCGATCTCCCCCGCGCGCACCGAGCGGCCGGTGAACGCCGCCTTGTACAGGGCGGCGGCGAACTCGAGGGTGGCGCGGGCGTCGCGGCCGCTGCCCGGTGGCCGGGTACCGGTGTCGTAGGCGTCGAGGAGGGCGCCGAGCTGGGCGGTGTGCGAGCTGGGCACGTCGCGGGCGGGGGTGCGCCAGGCCGTGGCCCGCTCGGAGGCGACGTGCGGGGCCGGGGTGTAGGCCCAGCTGTCGTTGGTGTGGCCGTACAGGTGGGTGAGCTCGACGGTGGCGTCCGCGCAGTCGACGCGGATGCGGCTCACCTCGCCAGGGGACAGCACGCTGTTGACGACGGTGGCGAGGGCGCCGCTACGGAAACGCACCAGCGCGGTGGAGACGTCCTCGCTCTCGGTGTCGTGCACGAGCCGGGCCGCCATCGCCCGGATCTCCTCCCACGGGCCGAGCAGGTGCAGCATCAGGTCGAACTGGTGGATGCCGTGGCCCATGGTGGGGCCGCCGCCCTCGCTGGCCCACCTTCCGCGCCATGGCACCGCGTAGTACGCGGCGTCCCGGTGCCAGGTCGTCTGGCAGTGCGCGACCAGCGGGGCGCCCAGCTCACCGCTCGTGATCAGCTCGCGGGCGTGCACCGCGCCGGAGCCGTAGCGGTGTTGGAAGACGACCGCCGCGTACGCGCCGGAGGCGTCCTCGGCGGCGGCGATCTCGTCGTACTCGGCCAGCGAGAGGGTGAGTGGCTTCTCACACAGCACCCAGGCACCCGCCTTGAGCGCGGCCACCGTCTGCTCGCGGTGCAGGGAGGGCGGTGTGCCGATGAGGACCAGGTCGGGGCGTTCGGCGTCCAGCATCGCGTCCATGGAGGTGTACCGGGCGACCTCGTCCCCGGTCGGCTCGCGGAACGCGTCGAGCCGCTCCTGGTCCACGTCGACGGCGGCCACCAGTTCCACCCGGTCGGAATGGGCCCGCAGCGCGGGCAGATGGCTGCCGCTGACGATGGCTCCGGTGCCGACGACGGCCACGCGGCGGCGGGCGGGGGACAAGGACATGCGGCGCTCCTCGGACGGCCGGCGGACACACGCTGGGAAAGCGCTTGCACTCGGAATGGACCCTAGGCGCGAGAGAATGTCAGGACAACCCCCCTGCAGCGACCTGCACAAGGTCCGCCCGCGCATTCTCCCAGCTTGGGGCGGAGTTTCCGGTTGTTGCCGTGGCCACGGAAACGGCACTCCCCCGCTTCCCGGGCACCGCGAGACGCGCCGCCCTCGCCCTGACGGCCGCCGGTCCCAGCCTGACGGCGCTGCCCGCTACGGCCGGGGCGATCCCCGGCTCCGACTCGCGCACGGCGGAGCCCGGACCCGTCTCAGGCCCGGGCTCCGCCGGCAGGACAGGCGGGGCCGGTCGTCGGGACCGGCCCGCTGGCCTCAGGATTCGACGATCTTGCGCACGTTGTCCACGGAACCGCAGACGGCCTTCAGCTGACGCTCACGCTCCTGCCAGAACGCCAGGCCCAGTTCCTCCCGCCGCTCCATCGCCACGTTCTCCCGCGCACCGTTGAGGATGGTGCGCTCCTCCTCGTCGGCGTGGTGGGTGACGGCCTCGACAAGCTTCTCCAGCTTCTCGTCCCACTCCTCGGAGCCGACCTCCTCGACCTCGAGGAGTTCCAGGAGGGCCTCGTTGCCCTCGTCGTGCTCGTGCTCGCCGTGTTCGACCTCTTCGTTGTCGATGTTCTTGTACCGCTTGAGAGCCGGGTAGACCCTGGCCTCCTCGGCGAGCGCGTGCGCGATCAGCAGGTCCGCGAATTCCCGCAGTGCACCGGACCGGTCGGCTTCGACGCTCCGCATCCGGCGGAAGAGGTCTTCCATGCGCCGGTGGTCCTGGAGAATGAGCTCGACGACGTCTTGTGTATCGGCCATGGAACAGGCACGCCTTTCGTGCAAGAGAATCAGGCCATTTCCCTTTACCCCGTTTCTGACGTTGTGTGCATCACGGGCGGGCCTGCCGGTCTACCAGCGATACCAGCGGTGCTTGCGTCCTGGCGCCCGGCCCTTTGACGAACACACAGTCGAATTTCCGCGTTTCGGCACCGGGATCACGGGCACATGCATCGCTTTGCCCAAGGGGTCCTTTCACTCTGACGACGGGCACCTCGTCCCCGGTCACCCAGCGGCGTCGCTCCCCCCATGGGCGGGTTTCCCGGCTGACACGGACTCCCGTGTGCCGTCGGGGAAACGGATCTCGACGGCCCCGCCGTCCCCGGCCCGGGCCCGGGCCCGGGCCCCGTGAGCCGAGGCGTGCACCGTCGGGTCGGCGCTGAGCACGACCAGCGTCACCAGGAGGTGCGTGCCGCCGGGGTGGGAGGGCAGTGTCAGCAGCGGCGTCGCCGAGTGGTGCCCGTACGCGTTGCTGCCCGCGGCCGCTACCACTGTCCCCTCCTCGTCGCCCCAGCCGTGCAGGCCGACGAGCGCGCTGGTCAGCCCGTCCGAGCGCCGGGCCAGTGCCCGGCCGGGGGCGGTCCGGCCGGCCGGCGGCCCGGTGGCGTCGGCGACGGCCCAGCCGCCTTCGCGCACGGCTGTGCCGGGCGGCGCGTCGACGCGGTGCACCCGCACCTCCCACGGGCCGTGCACCACGCTGACCGTCTCGATGCGGTGCCCTTCACCGCTGCCCGGGAGCACGGCCCGGTGCCAGGAGGCGGCACAGGCCCCCTCGGCCCCGAGCGGGTGGATACGGCCGCGCGAGGTGGGCGTACCGTCGGGGGCGAGCAGGGCGATGTGGTTGTCGGGGCCCGGTTGCGGTGGCCCCGGATGAGGTGGCGGAGGTGTCTCGGGGGCCGTGGCGCTGGAGTAGGCGAACCGGGCGTAGTGCGGGCTGTCCTCCGCCTCGGCCGGCGGGGGCGGCAGGCGGTCGCTGCCGTGGTTGACGAGCCGTACGATCCCGTCGGCCGCCGTGGTGTGCAGGAGCCAGCCCGGCGCCGGCAGCGCGAGGCGTACGTCGTGCGTCTCGACCAGGCCGGGTTCCTCGGGCGCGGTCCACACGGGGTGGCCGGCGGGCAGGAGCAGGCCGAGGAAGGCCTTGCTCGCCCAGTACGGCGAGGCCGGACCCGAGTACCGCTGGGTGACCGGGAGGAACGGCGCGTACCAGCCGAGGGTGAGCAGCCCCTGGGCGTCGGGCACGCCCCGCTCGGCGAAGTGCTTCAGCGCCCCGGAGGCCAGGCGGCGGGTGCGGCCCGGCGGCAGCGGGGTGGCGTCGGCGAGAGCGCCCGCCCACAGGGGCGCGGTCGTGGCGAACCGGTAGGTGAGGGAACGGCCTTGGTGGACCGGTGCGCCGTCGGCGCCGAAGAAGTGCTGGTGATGGTGGAGGAACGACCGCAGGCGCGTCCGGTGCTCCGCCAGCAGCCCGGGGTCGGCGCGCGGTCCGGCGATCCGGGCCCAGAGCACCGGGTACAGGTGCAGCGCCCAGGCGTTGTAGTAGTCGAACTTGCGGCCGTCGCCGTCCGTGTACCAGCCGTCGCCCCGGTACCAGTCCTCCAGGCGCGCCAGGCCCGCGTCGATCTCCGGGCGGCTGTGCGGGGCGCCGACGGAGGCGAGGAACTCCTCGGCGATCACCTGGAACAGCCGCCAGTTGGAGTCGTTGACGACCGCTCCGACGAAGCCGCCCAGCCAGTCGGCGACGCGCTGCCGGACGCGGTCGTCGAGCCGGTCCCAGATCCAGGGCCGGGTCTCGTGCAGGGCGATCGCGACGGACGCGGCCTCGACCATGGGCTGGCTCCGGTCGGTGATCGGCGGCCAGCGGTCGGGGCTGTGCGGGTCGGTGCCGGCCGTGAGCCCGGCCGCGTACCGCTCGATCAGGCCGGGCACACCCTGCCCGCCCGAGCCGGCGATCCGGAACGCGGCGAGCAGGAAGGAGCGGGCGAAGCCCTCCAGTCCGTCCGACCAGGGCCCGGAGTGGCTGGGCGGCCCGGGGAGGCGGTACTGGGCCAGGCCCGGGGAGGCGTAGGGCGTCAGGGCGTCCAGGAGACGGTCGGCGATCGCCTCCCAGTGGGCTCGGGTCCAGCCGGTGAGCGGCGAGGTCAGCGGGTCGGGGGGCGGCAGGTGGGGCAGGTTGGGCAGGTCCGTCGGGTCGGGGAGCGACACGTGCGGCGCGCTCATGCGGGTGTGGTTCCTCCGTTGGTCACAGGGCACGCCCGGGCGGGGGCGGGCCGACGCTGTCACGGACGACGATGTGGGTGCCGAGCAGGTGGTGGGCCCCGGCGGCGTGCTCGGGGTCGCGCAGCGCGATGCGCACGGCGGCGCGCCCGAGTTCCTCGGCGGGGGTGCGGACGGTGGTGAGCGGGGGGTTGAAGTCCTCGGCGAGCGGGATGTCGTTGTAGCCGACGACGGAGATGTCCCCCGGGACGCTCAGTCCGGTGTCGGCGATCGCGCGCAGGGCACCGGCGGCGACCATGTCGTCCCCCGCGACCACGGCGGTGAACTCCCGTGTCCGCTTGAGCAGTTCGGTCATGGCGCGGTGGCCGGCGGCACGGCCGAGGCCGCAGTCGACGACCTGCGCGGCCTCGGGCGGCAGCCCGTGCCCGGCGAGCGCGGCCCGGTAGCCGGCGACCCGGGCGTCGAGGGCGGTGTTGCCGGGCAGCCCGCCCAGGAAGACGATCCGGCGGTGCCCGGCCGACAGCAGATGGCTGGTGACGGCGTGGGCTCCGGCCTCGTTGTCGAACTCCACCACCAGCGCCGGGACGTCCTGGTCGGGCGCGGGCCGGCCGCAGAGCACGAGCCGGGCTCCGGAGGAGTCCAGGGCCTGCGCGTAGTGGGCGACGCGCTCGCGGTAGGCGTCGTCCTCGACGACCCCTCCGACCAGGATCACCAGCCGGGCGCCCTCCTCCCTCATGAGCTGCACGAACTCCATCTCACGCTGGGCGTCGCCGCCCGTGGCGCCGACCACGCAGAGCCAGCCGCGGTCGGCTGCCTCCGCCTCGACGCCCTCGGCGACCTGGGCGTAGAAGGGGCTGGTGACCTGGCGGACGACGACGGCGGCCATCTTGCGGCCGCCGCCGACCAGGGCACGGGCGTGCGCGTTGGCCACGTAGTCCAGGGCGCGGGCCGCGCGCAGGACCCGGGCCCGGGTCGCGGCGGGAACCGGGTGGTTGCCGCTGAGCGCCCGGGAGGCGGTCGCCGTGGACACGCCCGCCCGCTCGGCGACCTCGCGGATCGTGACCCGCCCCTTGGAGCCCATGTCGTTCCCCATCCCCCGCGTCTCCTCTTCCGCCCACGCCTGTTCAGGTGTTGGCCGCGTAGTCCTTCGCGTACTCCTCGGCCATTCTGTCCCCGCCCCGGCTCCGCCACTTCTTCACGGCCGCGTCCCACTCGGACATGGGCACGCGCCCGGCGATGATCCCGGTGATCGTGTCGTCCAGGAAGGACTTGAGGGTGGCGCCGTGGGAGTTGTTCGTCGCGGACTGCAGCCCGAAGGAGGCGTCACGGACGGCGTGCGGTACGACCTTTCGCTGCCAGGTGTGCAGGGCGCGCACGGCGTCGGGCATGCCGGGCACGAACAGCACCTGGGGGCCTTCGGCGAGGTACTTCAGCGGCAGGTTGGTGTTGTTCTCGACCTCGCCGAGTTCGGTGGGTTGGGGCGAGCCGTCCTTGCCGCGGGTGAAGTGGACGCCCTCGACGCCGTAGTGGACGAGCTCCCACTCCTCGCTGCCGAAGGGCGCGGCGAGATAGTCGAGGATGCGCAGCAGCAGCTCGATGCGTTCCTTCTTCGCCTTCTTCAGAACGGTGTAGCCGAAGGAGCGGCGGGCGGCGACGATACCGCCGGGCTCGCCGCCGACGCTGTACGGGAGAGCCGCCGCCGGGGTCATCTTCCCCCTGGACTCCCGGTACTTGGGCAGGTAGGCGCCGAATCCGTCCTGCATGGAGCCGACGGTGCCGTTGTAGTAGAGCGTCGTCAGGTCGATCTGCGAGATGGACGTGGCGTCGGGGTGGTAGGAGCCGTTCTCGCGCAGCTGCGCCTGGAAGGCGATCGACGCCTTGTAGCGTTCGTCGGCCCAGGCGGGCAGGAAGGTGCCGTCCTTGGTGACGGCCCAGCGCTGGGGCGCGTTGTGGGCGGCGGAGTGGAAGCCGTTGCCGAAGAGCGATCCGCTGGCGGCGCCGAGCATGTACGTCTTCCCGCGTGTGCCCTGCCGGGCCACCGCCGTGAAGTCCTCGGCGGTCCACCCCTCCTTCATGCCCGAGTCGGTGAACATGTCCTGGTTGATCCAGAGGGTCGAGCCGGGCAGCGGGCGCTCCAGGGGGATGCCGTAGATGCGCCCGCCGATGCGGCCCATGTCGCGCCAGGCGTGGGTCGGGATATTGGCGAGGTTGGGGTGGTCGGCGATCGCGTCGCCCGACAGGTACGGCGTGAGGTCCTGGGCGCGGCGCTGCACGAACTGCGCCTCCCGGGGCAGGGTGAAGCCGGCGAACATGTTGATGATCTCGGGCAGGGCGTCGGCGTCGCCGGCCATGACCGTCGCCATCTTCTTCTGGTAGTCGGCCTGGGAGATGATCGTGTATTCGATCTTCACGCCGAGGGCCTTCTCCACTGCCGCCCAGAAGCGGTTCGCCGGGGCGGGCTTGGGCGGGGTGCCGAAGGAGACGGTCATGACCCGGACGGTGGAGCCGTCGCCCGGGGTGCGGGAGACGGATTTGACCAGGTCGGACGGGTAGGAGGTGTAGCCGGCCTGGACGCCGGCCCCGGTGGGGGCGAGGTCGGGCCTCGGGCCGGTGGCGGGCTTGTGGGCCGGCCAGGGGGCGAGCTCCTTCCCGGCGTTGGAGACGTCGCCGTCGCCGGATCCCGAGGAGCAGGCGGTCAGCAGACCTGGGACGGAGACGGCGGCGCCACCGGCGGCCACGGTGCGCAGCAGGGTGCGTCGGGACATGCTGGGCATGGGTGAATCACCTCGTGTCGGCTCGGTTCAGCTCTTGATGGCGCCGGTGAGCACGCCCTTGGTGAAGTACTTCTGCAGGAACGGGTAGACCAGCAGGATCGGCACGGTGGCGATCACGAGCACTGCCATCTGCACGGTCTGCGGGGCGGTGACGGTGGCCTCGCCGGTGGTCGCGTCGGTGAGCCCGGCCCCGGCCACCACATAGGTGCGCAGCACCTGCTGGAGCGGCCAGTGGTCGCTCTCCAGGTACAGCGAGGCGTAGAACCAGGAGTTCCAGTAGGCGACGGCGTAGAACAGGCCGACGACGGCGAGCGCGGCCTTGGACAGCGGCAGCACCACCGACACCAGCACCCGCCAGTCCCCCGCGCCGTCCAGCCGGGCCGCCTCGAACAGTTCCTCGGGGACCGACTGGAAGAAGCCGCGCAGGACGACCAGGTTGAACACGTTGACCAGGACGGGCAGCACCAGCGAGGCGTACGAGTCGAGCAGGCCGAGTTCCTTGACGAGCAGGAAGCTCGGGATCATGCCGGGCGGGAAGAGGAACGTGAACAGCACCAGCAGCAGGACGGGCCTGCCGCCGAAGACGCCCGGGCGGGACAGCGCGTAGGCCAGGGCCACCGTGCAGGCGAGGCTGAGCAGGGTGCCCACGAGCGTGACACCGGCGCTGACGCCGAGGGCGTGGGTGACGATGCCGCCGTCGAAGATGTCGCGGTAGGCGTCGAGGGAGGGCTCCGTGGGCCACAGCACCCAGCCGCCGTTGTCGACGACCTCCCGCGTCGAGGCCAGCGACGTCGACACGATCACCAGGAACGGCACGCACACCAGCAGCACGACCGCGGCCAGGGCGAGTGCCTTGGCGGCCTGGGTGAGCGGCCGGGGCTTCTCCATCCAGCCGGGCCGGGCGGACGCGCTCACTTGTAGACCCCCTGTTCGCCGAGGCGGTGGGCGACCTTGTTGGCCGCGTAGACGAGGAGGGCGCCGACGAGCCCCTTGAACAGGCCCGCGGCTGCCGCGAATCCGTAGTCGCCGCCGACGATGCCCTGGTAGTAGACGAAGGTGTCGATGACCTCGGCGGTCTCCGGGCCGACCGCGTCGCGTTGCAGCAGCATCTGCTCGAAGCCGACGGAGAGGATTTCGCCGAGCCGCATGATGAGCAGCAGCACGACCACCGGGCGGATGGCGGGAAGGGTGACGTGCCAGAAGCGCCGCCAGGGTCCGGCGCCGTCGATGGCGGCCGCCTCGTACTGCTGCTCGTCGACCTGGGCGAGCGCGGCGAGGAAGATGATCGTGCCCCAGCCGGCGTCCTTCCAGATGACCTGGGCGACGACGAGCGGCCGGAAGGCGTCCGGGTTGCCGATGATGTCGACGGTGTGCAGACCGGCCCCGCTCAGACCGCTGTTGAGCAGGCCGGTGTCCCCGAGTACCTGCTGGAACAGCGCGACGACGATCACCCACGAGATGAAGTGCGGCAGATACGCCACCGACTGCACGAACCGGCGCACCGAACTCCAGGTGAGGGTGTGCAGCAGCAGGGCCAGGCCGAGCGGCACCGGGAAGTAGAAGACCAGCTGGAGGACGGCGATCCAGAGGGTGTTGAGGACCGAGTCCCAGAACGCCGCGTCCACGAACATCCGCTGGAAGTTGCCGAGCCCCACCCAGGGGCTGCCCCACAGGCCGTCGAACGGCACATACTCCTTGAACGCGATGACGTTGCCGACGAGTGCTCCGTAGTGGAACAGCAGGAAGTAGGCGACGCCGGGGAGCATCAGCAGAAACAGCGCCCGGCTCGTTCGGTTCTGAAAACCTTTACGCTCACGTCGCGCCCGTCCGGAAGGGCGGCGGTCAGGAGTCACCCCCTTCTCACCTGCTGCTTCCCGTAAGGCAGTTGCCACGGCTCCCCCTCACCTCGCCTTGTCCGGTGAGGGGAAGCTAAAACGCTTTCAGTGCGGGGTCAACACTTCTGACAGAGCCGGGACTTCGGACGGAGGGTGGGGCGGGTCAGGCTTCGAGCGGCCCCCTGCCCGCCCGGTCGGAGGAGTCCCGCGCGCCGGGCAGGGCGAAGAAGCGGCCACCGCCGGCCGGGGAGACGTGGTGAAGAGGGTTCGTCAGCCAGCCGGGGCTGCGTCACCTCGAACTGGCGCCACACGTCCGGTCGGCAGCAGCGGAAGACCAGCCCCGTGTCGAGGTCGCCGACAGCGCGGCACCCCGTCTTCGCCGTCACCCCGTTGCGGGGTACGGGAGTTACCCGTCATCGTGGTGCACGGATCGGCGAGCCCGAGGTGGGCCGAGTCCGTCGACAGCGGCACACCTCTTGACGCGTCAATGACAACAATGGCTTGATGTCATGGGAGCGCTCCCACCTCCAGGGAAGGGACCACCATGCGCAGAACCCGTCACACGTCCCCGCACTTACGGATCGTCCCGCTTCTCGGCCTCCTGGCCGCCCTGCTCCTCCCGCTCGGCATGACGTTCGCACCCAGCGCGACGGCCGCCCCCACCGCGGACCCCGTCCGCGTCATGCCGCTCGGCGACTCGATCACCGGCTCTCCGGGCTGCTGGCGGGCCGTGCTGTGGAACCGGCTCGTCGACAGCGGATACAGGGACATCGACTTCGTCGGCACCCTGCCCCCGCAGGGCTGCGGCCAGGCGCACGACGGCGACAACGAGGGCCACGGCGGCGAGCTGGTGACCCGCGTGGCCGACCAGAACCTGCTGCCGGGACGACTGGAAGCGACGGACCCGGACATCGTTGTCATGCACTTCGGCACGAACGACGTGTGGAGCAGCATCTCCCCCGACCGCATCCTCGCCGCCTACAGCAAGCTCGTGGGTCAGATGAGGGCCGCCAACCCGGACACGCGGATCCTCGTCGCGCAGCTCATCCCGATGAACCCGAGCAGTTGCTCCGCCTGTGCGCAGCGCGTCGTCGACTTCAACGCGCGGATTCCCGACTGGGCGAGGGCGATTAGCACGGAGCGCTCGCCCCTCACCGTGGTCGACCAGTGGACCGGCTTCAGCACGGCCGACGACACCTACGACGGCGTGCACCCCAACGCCTCGGGTGACAACAAGATCGCGGCCCGTTGGTTCCCGGCCCTTGCGGCCGTCCTCGACGCGGGTGTCCCGCAGGACCCCGGCGGTCCGGGCGACCCGGGCGAGGACCCCGCCGCCTGCACCGCGCGCTTCCGGGTCGTCTCCTCCTGGCAGGGCGGCTACCAGGGCGAGGTGACGGTGACGAACACCTCCGCCTCCGCCGTCCTGGGCTGGACCGCGACCGTCGTACCGGCGAGCGGCGCGCGCCTCACCCAGGCCTGGAACGGCACCCTCACCACGGCCCCCGACGGCACGGCCACCGTCACGAACGCGGCGTGGAACGGCACCCTCGCCCCCGGCGCGAGCGCCACGTTCGGCTTCGTCGCCACCGCCCCGGCCACGGCCGGCGCCCCGGCGGTGACCGTCACCTGCACGGCGAAGGCGTCAGGCGCCTGACGCCCGGTACACACCGGAAGCGCCCGCCCGGCATCAAGCGACACACGCCAACGACACATCCCAACAGGTCACACACGCCAACGACGCACGCCAACAGGCTCACTCGCAGCTCACGCGCAAGGTATCCGTCACTGCTCGCAGCTCACACGCAAGGAGTTCGCCCCTACGCGCGACTCTCCCGCAAGCGATGCGCCACCCAGGCCACACCCCACCCGCCCCGGCCGACCCCCACCTCTGGAGCCTCCATGAGACCCCGCCCAGGCCCCGCCCCTCGCCTCGCAGTCATGGCCACCACCCTCTTCTCCCTCCTCCTCTCCTTCCTCGCCCTCATCCCGCCGGCCCACGCCGCCCCCACCGGCTTCCGCATCGAGAACGGCCGGCTCCTCGAAGCCTCCGGGAACGACTTCGTGATGCGCGGCGTCAACCACGCTCACACCTGGTATCCCGACCGGATCAGCTCCCTCTCCCACATCAAGGCCAAGGGCGCCAACACCGTGCGCGTGGTGCTCTCCAGCGGTGACCGCTGGACGCGCAACGACACCGCCGACGTGGCGAACGTGGTCTCCCAGTGCAAGCAGAACCGCCTGATCTGCGTCCTGGAGGTGCACGACACCACCGGCTACGGCGAGCAGAGCGGAGCCGTCTCGCTCTCCCGCGCCGCCGACTACTGGATCAGCGTGCAGAGCGCGCTGACCGGTCAGGAGGACTACGTCATCGTCAACATCGGCAACGAGCCGCACGGCAACACCGGTTACGCGGCCTGGACGGGCGACACCAAGGCGGCCATCCAGAAGCTGCGCGACGCCGGGTTCGACCACACGATCATGGTCGACGCCCCCAACTGGGGCCAGGACTGGGCGTTCACGATGCGCGACAACGCCGCCTCGGTGTTCGCCTCCGACCCCGACGCCAACACGATCTTCTCGATCCACATGTACGGCGTCTTCGACACGGCCGCCGAGATCACCGACTACCTGAACCGATTCGTCACCGCCAAACTCCCCATCCTCGTCGGTGAGTTCGGGCACGACCACTCGGACGGCAACCCCGACGAGGACACCATCCTGGCCGTGGCCCAGCAGCTCCGGCTCGGCTACCTCGGCTGGTCGTGGAGCGGCAACAGCGGCGGGGTCGACTACCTGGACATGGTCACGAACTTCGACCCGGACCAGCTCACCAGCTGGGGCCGGCGCCTCTTCGACGGCGCGAACGGCATCGCCGCCACCGCCAAGGAGGCCGCGATCTACTCCTCCGGCGGAGGCGACACCACTCCCCCGACGGCCCCCGGCACCCCGGTCACCTCCGGTGTGACCTCCTCGTCGGTCACGCTGACCTGGGCCGCCGCCACGGACGCGACCGGCGTCACCGGCTACGACATCGTGCGGATCAGCGGCGGCACCGAGACGGCCGTCACCAGCACCACGAGAACCACCGCCACCCTCACCGGCCTGTCCCCCGCGACCTCCCACACCTTCGCCGTCTACGCCCGCGACGCCGCCGGCAACCGCTCCCCCCGCTCGGCCACGGTGGCCGTCACGACCTCCCCCGGCGGCACGCCCTCGGACTGCGGCGTCGGCTACCGGGTGACGAGCAGCTGGCCCGGCGGCTTCCAGGGCGAGATCACCCTGCGCAACACCGGCACGTCGGCGATCAACGGCTGGACGCTGCGCTGGACGTTCCCGGACAGCCAGCGCATCACCAACCTGTGGGGCGGTACGGCGACGCAGAGCGGCTCCGAGGTGAGCGTCGCGGCCGCCTCGTACACCGCGACGATCCCCGCGTCGGGCTCGGTCACCCTCGGCTTCACGGCCACCCGGGCGGCCGCCAACCCCAGCCCCACGGCCTTCACCCTGAACGGCGCCACCTGCTCCCTGAGCTGACCGCGCCCCCGCATGACGGTGCCGCCGCGCCCTCCGACCATCCGGCCCGGCGGCACCGGCACCATTGATGTGATCCGCGCCACACCCACACCGGTAAGCGGTTTACACCGCTCCGCAGGGGTGAGGCGGCGGAAATGTCGCACCGGCACCCCACCGCCCCGTCCCCGGCAAGACGCGTAGGTGCCCCTCCGGGTTCCCCGACCGCCGGGCAGGGGACGGGATGAGCGAGGACACCCTGCGCATGCGCGCGGTCGCGACCGGCGGGGCGGAGCGCGAGGAGTCACCCGCGCCCGACCCGGCCGGGCAGCGGCGGGACGCCTTCTTCGACAACGCCAAGTACCTGGCCATCGTGCTGGTGGCGGTGGGACACGCCTGGGAGCCGCTGCGGGACGGCAGTCGCGCGGTCAGCGCGCTGTACATGGCCGTGTACGCCTTCCACATGCCGGCGTTCATCGTCGTCTCCGGCTACTTCTCCCGCTCCTTCGACGCGAGCCCGGGGCGGATCAGGCGTCTGATCACCGGGCTCGCCGTGCCGTACGTCGTCTTCGAGACGGCGTACACCCTGTTCACCCGGTGGACCGACCAGGAGCCGGACCGCCCGGTCAGCCTGCTGGACCCGCTCTACCTGACCTGGTTCCTGGCGGCGCTGTTCGTCTGGCGGCTGACCACGCCCCTGTGGCAGCGCGTGCGGTGGCCGCTGCCGCTCGCCCTCGCCGTCGCGATGCTGGCGACGCTCTCACCGAACATCGGCAACGACCTCGACCTGCAGCGCACGCTGCAGTTCCTGCCGTACTTCGTCCTCGGTCTGCTGCTGAAACCCGAGCACTTCCGTCTGGTGCGCCGCCGGGCCATGAGGATCGTCGCCGTACCGGTCTTCGCCGGTGCGCTCGCCGTGGCCTACTGGGCGGTGCCCCGGATGACCGGCGCCTGGTTCTACCACCGCGACAGCGCCGCGGAACTCGCCGCGCCCGCCTGGTACGGCCCGGTCATGACGCTGACGACCTTCGGCTGCTCGCTGGTGCTGGTGGCCTGTTTCCTCGCCTGGGTGCCCGGCCGCCGCGCCTGGTTCACCGCGCTCGGCGCGGGCACGCTCTACGGCTACCTGCTGCACGGCTTCGTCGCCCAGGGGTCCAAGTTCTGGGGCTGGTACGAACCGGAGTGGGTCCACCGGCCCGTGGGGGAGATCGTCGTGACGGCTGTCGCCGCACTGATCGTGACCGCGTTGTGCACCCCGCCCGTACGGCGGCTGTTCCGCTGGGTGATGGAGCCCGACATGGCCTGGGCGTTCCGCCGGGAGGAACGCGACAAGGCGCGTGCGTCCCATGCCTCACGCACCTGAGGCGCGCTACTCCTCCCGGCTGAGCCGGAGCAGCAGCACCCCGGGCGTGCGCGGCACGGACACCACCAGACCGTCACCGTCCCGGACGGCCGAAGGTAGAGATCTGTTGGACCGACCCCACTCCTCTCTACAGTCCTGTAGATTCGGCAGTGCACCGACACCGCGCTCGTCAACAAGGAGCATTCCATGGGAGTTTCCCTGTCCAAGGGCGGCAACGTCTCGCTCAGCAAGGAGGCGCCGGGCCTCACCGCCGTCCTGGTCGGCCTGGGCTGGGACGTGCGCACGACCACCGGCACCGACTACGACCTCGACGCCTCCGCCCTGCTCCTCGACGCCTCCGGCAAGGTCCCCTCGGATCAGCACTTCGTCTTCTACAACAACCTCAAGAGCCCGGACGGCTCGGTCGAGCACACCGGCGACAACCTCACCGGCGAGGGCGAGGGCGACGACGAGACCGTCAAGGTGAACCTCGCCGGCGTGCCCGCCGAGGTCGACAGGATCGTGTTCCCGGTGTCCATCCACGACGCCGAGAGCCGCGGCCAGAGCTTCGGCCAGGTCCGCAACGCCTTCATCCGGGTCGTGAACCAGGCCGGCGGCGCCGAGATCGCCCGCTACGACCTGTCCGAGGACGCCTCCACCGAGACCGCGATGGTCTTCGGCGAGCTCTACCGCAACGGCGCCGAGTGGAAGTTCCGTGCCGTCGGCCAGGGGTACGCCTCCGGGCTGGCCGGTATCGCCTCCGACTTCGGCGTCGGCGTCTGACGCGGACCGGCCGCGCCGCCGAGCCCGCCCGCGGGACCCGGCCCTGCGGGCGCATCAGCAACCGACCGGGAGACCCTGTGGCCGATCCGTCCCGCCTCCGCCCAGAGGACCGCGCGGACTTCGAAGCGGTACTGCACCTGGCGCTGGCCGCCGCGGACAACCGTGGCCCCGTCGGCGCCGACCCGACCGGCGGAGCCGCCGCGCACCTGCGCGCCCACGCCCTCGCCCTCGCCCTCGCCCAGGCCGACACCATCACGGCGACGGCCGGCGAGCCGTACCGCGACCATCTCGCCGTACGGAGCGTGGCCCGGCGCGAGCCGCGGTCTCCGTACGGCACGGGCAGTGCGCTGCCGGCCCTCGCGGTGCTCACGCCGCTCGTGGCTGCCACGTCCGCGGGGGCGCTGCTGCTCGGCGGCATGCTCCGGGTCGCCGGCGCGCCGGGCCCGCTGCCCGGTTCGCTCGTCTCGGCCGCTGGACGTTGGCGCTCGTGGCGGCCGTGACCGGTCTCGTCGCCCTGGCCGCGGTGCTGCGTTCGGCCCTGAGCCGGGGCGGCGTCCCGCCGGCCGCCGACCAGGTGGAGCATGCCCGGCTGGTCTGGCGGCAGGCGCTGCTCGACCGCGGCATGCTGCCCCACCTGCGCCGGCACCTGGTCGCGCATCCCGAGGCGGCGACCACGCCGTGCTCCCCGCCCGATACGCTCGCGCCGTGCCCGGCCCGGGCGAGAAAGGACAGGACACCATGTTCGGACTGAGCGAGCTCGCGATCCTCCTCATTGTCGTCATAGCCGTCATCGGGGTGAAGAAGCTCCCCGAGCTGACCCGCTCGGCAGGCAAGGCCGCCCGCATCCTCAAGGCCGAGGCCCGTGCCGCGAAGGACGAAGAGGCCGGGACGGCTCCCGCGCCGCGGATGGTCCAGGGCGAGATCGTCCCGCCCGGCCCCCGGGCGCCGGGCGCCCCGGACCACCCCTGATCCGCCCCGTGGCTACAGCGTGCGCTCCAGGCGGTCCGACACGAGCTTGACGAACTTCGCGGGGTCCTTCGGCTGGCCGCCCTCGGCGAGCACCGCCAGCGTGTGGAGCAGTTCGGCGGACTCGGTGAGTTCCGTACGGTCCTCGCGCTCCTGGTAGGCCTGGTTCAGCCCCTTCACCAGCGGGTGGCCGGGGTTGAGCTCGAGGATCCGCTTGGTGCGCGGCACCTCCTGGCCCATCGCCCGGTACATGTTCTCCAGGGCCGGGGTCAGGTCGTGCGCGTCGGAGACGACACAGGCCGGGGAGACGGTGAGCCGTGTCGACAGGCGCACCTCCTTGATGTCCTCGTCCAGCTGCTCGCCCATCCAGCCGAGCAGCCCGGCGTACTCCTCGGCCTGCTTCTCCCGCTCCTCGCCCGCCTGCTCCGCGCCCTCGGCGTCCAGGTCGATCTCGCCCTTGGTGACGGACCGCAGCTTCCTGCCCTCGTACTCGCCGACGGCGTCGACCCACACCTCGTCGACGGCGTCGGTGAGCAGCAGGACCTCGATGCCCCTGTCGCGGAACGCCTCCATGTGCGGGGAGTTCTCGATGCTCTGCCGGGACTCGCCGGTGATGTAGTAGATGTCGTCCTGGCCGTCCTTCATCCGCTCCACGTACCGGGCCAGCGTGGTCGGCTCGTCGTCGGTGTGCGTGGTCGCGAAGGACGAGACGGCGAGGATGGCGTCCCGGTTGTCGGAGTCGGTGACCAGGCCCTCCTTGAGGACGGTGCCGAACTCCCGCCAGAACGTGGCGTAGCGGTCGGCGTCCTTGGTCATGAGCTCCTTGACCGTGGACAGGACCTTCTTGGTCAGCCGGCGCTGCATCATCCGGATGTGCCGGTCCTGCTGGAGGATCTCGCGGGACACGTTCAGCGACAGGTCCTGCGCGTCCACGACGCCCTTGACGAAGCGCAGGTACGGCGGCAGCAGCGCCTCGCAGTCGTCCATGATGAAGACGCGCTTCACATACAGCTGGACACCGCGCTTGAAGTCCCGGGTGAACAGGTCGTGCGGGGCGTGCGAGGGGACGAAGAGCAGCGACTGGTACTCGAAGGTGCCCTCCGCCTGCAGCCGGATCGTCTCCAGCGGCTCACGCCAGTCGTGGCTGATGTGCTTGTACAGCTCGTGGTACTCGTCGTCGGACACCTCGTCGCGCGAGCGCGCCCACAGGGCCTTCATGGAGTTCAGCGTCTCGGGCTCGGGCGTGCCGTCCCCGTCGCCGGCGTCCGGGACCATCCGGATCGGCCAGGTGATGAAGTCCGAGTAGCGCTTGACGATCTCCCGGATCTTCCACTCGGACGTGTAGTCGTGCAGCTGGTTCTCGGGGTCGGCGGGCTTGAGGTGGAGCGTGACGGACGTGCCCTGCGGCGCGTCGTCGACCTTCTCCAGCGTGTACGTGGCCTCACCGCGCGACGTCCAGCGGGTGCCCTGGCCCTCGCCGGCGCGCCGGGTCACCAGGGTCACCTCGTCCGCCGCCATGAAGCCCGAGTAGAAGCCGACACCGAACTGGCCGATGAGCCCCTCGGCTCCGCCCCCGTCCTGGGCCTCCCGCAGCTCCTCGAGGAACGTGGCCGTGCCCGAGTTGGCGATGGTGCCGATGAGCCGTCCGACCTCGTCGTACGACATCCCGATGCCGTTGTCCCGCACCGTGAGGGTACGGGCCTCCTTGTCGATGTCGATCTCGATGTGCAGGTCGGACACATCGGCGTCGAGCGAGTCGTCCCGCAGCTTCTCCAGACGCAGCTTGTCGAGCGCGTCGGAGGCATTGGAGACGAGCTCGCGCAGAAAGACATCCTTGTTCGAGTAGACCGAGTGGATCATCAGCTGGAGCAGCTGACGGGCCTCTACCTGGAACTCAAACGTTTCGGTCGTCATGGTTCGCGCATCCCTCACAGGTCCCACAGTCGCCTGAACTGGAGCTGTCACTCTAAAACACCAAGTCAGGCCAGGGGCCCGGACGTCAGACGAGGTGGGCGAAGACGACCAGGTTCTCGGTGTAGTCCCGGGCCTGGCGGTCGTACGTGCCCGCACAGGTGATGAGCCGGACCTGGGCGTCGGCGGTGTCGCCGTACACGCGGTCGCTGGGGAAGGCGTCCTTGCGGAACGACTTCTTGTCGTCGACCGCGAAGGTCGCCCTGCTGCCGTCGGCTCGCACCACCTGGAACCGGTCCCCCTTCTTCAGCTCGCCGAGCCCGGCGAACACGGCCGGGGAGGTCGCGGTGTCCACGTGCCCGGCGATGATCGCGGTGCCGGGCTCACCGGGCGAGTGGCCCTTGGCATACCAGCCGACGAGGTTGGTGTCGTCGGGCGGCGGGGGCTCCAGCTGACCCGAACGGCCGAGGGCGAGGTCGGTGAAGGGCGCGTCGACCGAGATCTTGGGGATGAGCAGGCGGACGGGCCGGGACCGCGGCAGATGCGGGCCGGGCGCGGCGGAGCGCTGCTGCGCCGCGGACGGGGACGGTGCGTCGGGCACGCCGGGCGCGGCCGAGGTCGCGGACACGGCCGACGGGGCGTGCGGCGGGCCGCCGGCGTCGGACGAGTCGCCGCGGCCGCCGACCAGGTTCATGGTCAGGGCGAGGGCGGCCACCACCCAAAGCACCGTCACGACGGCGCGGAGTCGCCGCTTCGGCGGCTCGGGACCGGGATCGGGAAGGGCAGGAGAACTGGCTGCCATCAAGGACCACTCCATTCGGGCACGGCAGCGGGCACGGCGCGTGGGAGGACGGGCCGGGCCGCCGCGACGCGCAGGGCGCGTGCGGCGGCCGCGGCGGTGATGAGGTCAGGCGCCGGTCATGCCGCGCCCTGGGAGGCCCTCTGGCGTCGCAGCGCGTACAGACCGGTACCGGCCACCGCCAGTACCGCCAGACCGCCGGCGGTCACGCTCGGCCCGGAGGCCAGCCCGCCGCCACCGGTGTGCATCCCGCCGCGCGGCTTGTCGTGCCGGTCGTGCTTGCCCTCCCAGGAGCCCTTCTCGTGGTCGTCGTACTTGCCGTGGCCGTCGTGCTTGCCCCCGTGGCCTTCCTCGCCGTGCTTGTCGCCCCAGGGGTCCTCGCCGTGCTTGTCGTGCTTGGAGTTGTCCCACTCGTCGTCCGCGTTCACCGCGGCCAGCGCTCCGCCACCCGTGTGCACGCCACCGCGCGGCTTGTCGTGCTTGCCCTTCCAGGAGTCCTTCTCGTGCTTGCCGTGCTTGTCGTAGCCGTCGTGCTTGCCGCTCTCCTCGTGCTTGCCGTGCTCCTCCTTGCCGTGCTCCTCGTGCTTGCCCTCTTCGTCGTGCTTGTCGCCGTACGCGTCCTTGTCGTGCTTGGAGGTGTCCCGGTCGTCGTCCGCGTTCACCGCGGCCAGCGCTCCGCCACCCGTGTGTACCCCGCCGCGCGGCGCGTGGTCTTTGCCGTCCTTGTGGTGCTCCTTGCTGTAGGAAGTGGTGTCGTGGTCCCGGTCACCCATGGCCTCGGCGTAGGCGGCGGGTGCGGCGATCGCGAGGGCCGCGGTGGTCGTGGCCGTCGCGAGCAGCATGCGGGCAGAGCGCATCGGTGAGTCCTTCCGTCGCGAACCGGGCAGCTGGCGCCTTGCCAGCTCACGAGACCCGGCCTCGACGTGAACCACCGTCAGTCATGCCGGGCGGTCGCACCATCCGGGGCGTTCACACGGGTTACGACCACACCCCGACGGCGGTATCCGCCCCCGGGCACTCCCTCGGGAGAACAGGCAACCTCTCGCCCCTGATCACTGTCCACTACGGCGACACGGAGGGGTGAGGACCGCTCTCCCCCGGAGCATCGCGGGAGGCGCACATGGCCATGGTCGGCCTGTTCTGGATCGGCGAGGACTCGGTGTATGTGGGGGCCGAGCCCGTGGGAGCTGTCTCCGGAGTGCGTCTGACCGAGGAGGGCGTCACGGCGCTGGAGGCCGGGGGTGGCAGGTCCTGGACGTAGGACGAGGTGGTCGGGATCGAGACCCGGGCCGGGCCCGTGCGGTCCGGTGTGCGGCGGATGGCGGCCATGGCCTTCGACGCCGTGCTCGTCGCGGTCACGGGAGACGGCGAACTGCCGCCCGCCTTTCTCGTGGAGGTGTCGACGGCCGAGGAGACCGTCGAGGTCAGCGTGCACACGGCCGTCGCCGGAGGGATCTACCCGCCGTCCGAGTACGACCTCTCCGTCACGCTTCTGGAGCGGCTCGCCGACGGCGGTGCCGAGGTCGGCGAGCTTCTCGCATGGGGCCGTGATCACGCGGCCGAGGGCACTCGGCCGCGTGAGGAGCGCGAGGCGCTGCTGCGGAAGTGGGCCGGCGCGTAGGGGGGTGCCCACGCAGGGCACCGGCGCAGGTCACCGTCGCCCGGAGCCCCGGTGCCCCGAGCAGGCCGGGTCCGGGTCGATCAGCTGGGCCGCCATGCCGACGAGCACCAGGCCGCCCGCGATGAGCAGCCCCTGGGCCAGGACGATGCCGGCGCCCAGCACGGCCACACCGAGGGCCAGGCCCCACCAGGCTCCGGTGCGCCGGTACTCCCGGGGCGGGGCCGGGCGGCCGGCCCTCATGGCACGGGCGAACCTGGGGTCCTCCCATTCCAGTCGTGCTTGCAGGTCGCCGAGGCGTGTGTCATCGGGCTGGGGCACGGCTTCTCCTTCCCGGACCCGGCAGCGCTTCGCGGCAGGGCACAGCCGAGGCCAGGGCAAGTCGCGGGGGAGGGTCGGGCCGGGTGAGGGTCCGGAGGGAGACAGTCCGCCGAAACACGGCGCGACCGGTCTCACCAGGGCTTCAGCTGCTCCCCCCTCCGGCGGTGCACGCCATCAGGCCCACCCTTCATCCTTCCCGGCGGCCGGGCCGTACGAACGCCGTTCCGGGAAGCAGGTGTTCGATCGTGCCGGTGGTCGATGCCCAGCAGGCTCGCCACCGCCCGGAAGTCGGCCGCGTGGCGACCGACCGCGCGGGCCCGGTGGTGGCCGACGCCCGTGGCGCTCCAGGCGTCGACCCGTCGCCGGGGGCGCGGCCGAAGTCGACCCGGCTGGTGGTGTTGCCGATCCCCAGCAGCGGTCCCGGTACGACGGCGCCCTCGGAAGTGACGAAGGCCAGGCCGCTGCCCGCGTCCTGGCCCAGTCCGAGCAGGGTGACGGGCCCGGGCCGGAGCCGCCTGCCCTTTCACGGTCTTCAGCGCTGCGGCCTTCCGAAGGCCGCAGCCGAGCCCGGGCCCGGGCCCGGGCAGCGTGAACCGGCCCAGGGGGGACCGGGATCGGGCCAAAGTCGCCGGGTCCGCTACCGGCCGGGGACCCGCCTTCCCGGCGCTGTCGCCTCGTCCAGGAGGCGGCGGAAGGTGGGGCATTGAAGGTGGCTCGGCGCCGGGCACGCGGCGGCATGGCGCAGGGAGTCGCGCAGGACGCCAAGTTCGCGGATCCTGCGGTCCAGCTCGTCCGCCTTGGCCGACAGCATCCGCCGGTCGATCCGCGGCCGCCCGTCCGGCGTGAACATCCGCGCGATCTCGTCGAGCGAGAACCCCGCAGTCCGGCCCAGGGCGATCAGCGCCAGCCGCTCCAGCACGCCCGGATCGTACTGGCGCCGCAGGCCCCGGCGGCCGGTCGAGGCGATCAGTCCCTTCTCCTCGTAGAAGCGCAGCGTCGAGGCGGGTACGCCGGCGCGGTGCGCCACTTCGGTGATGTCCAGGTCCGTCATTGCCTTGACCTCAAGTCGACTTGAAGTAGAACGCTGTCATCCCGTCTCGACGAAGGCAAGCAGAAGGAGAGCGAACATGGACGCTTCGCGCAGGGCCGACGAGGAACAGTCCGCCCGCTGGAACGGGCCGTCGGGCCACGCCTGGGTGGATCTGCAGAAGGTGCTGGACGGGATGTTCCGGCCCTTCGAGGAGCTGCTCGTCGACGCCGTGTCCGCCGAACACGCGGGCAGCGTGCTCGACGTCGGCTGCGGCACGGGCGGCCTCACACGGGCGGTCGCACGACGGGTCGGTCACTGCGTCGGCATCGACATCTCCGAACCGATGATCACCACGGCCCGGGGATACGCCGAACGGGAGGGCGTACCGGCGTCCTTCATCCGGGACGACGCACAGGAGCACGCGTTCGAGCCGGCCGGCTTCGACGCCGTCGTCTCACGCTTCGGCGTCATGTTCTTCAACGACCCCGTCCGGGCCTTCGCGAACATCCGGAGCGCCGTCAAGGACGGGGGCGGACTGCGGCTCGTCGTGTGGCGCGGGCCCGGCGAGAACCCGTTCATGACGACCGCCGAACGCGCCGCGGCACCCTTCCTGCCGGACCTGCCCGCCCGACAGCCCGGCCAGCCGGGGCAGTTCGCCTTCGCCGACCCGGAACGGGTCCACCGCGTCCTGGCGGAGAGCGGATGGGCCGGGATCGACATCCAGCCGGTCGACGTGGTCTGCACCCTGCCCGAGAGGGAACTCGTCCGCTACTTCACCAGGCTCGGCCCCCTCGGCACGATCCTGCCCGACGCCGACGAGCACACCCGGGCACGCGTCGTCGAGACGGTCCGCGCCGCCTTCGAGCCCTATGTGCGGGGCACGGACGTCCGTTTCACCGCGGCCTGCTGGACGGTCTCCGCACGGGCCGCGGCGGCGAAAATTTCGTGACGCCCCGCCCTCTTTGCGGCACGCGGGCGCCCTGCGCATAGTGAGATCACGATGACGCAGAAAAGAGCCCTGGTTGTCCGAGGCGGTTGGGAAGGCCACGAGCCGGTCAAGGCGACGGAGCTGTTCCTGCCCTTCCTCCGGGACAACGGATACGTCGTCCGGGTCGAGGAGTCGACCGACGTCTACGCCGACGCCGCCGAACTGGCCGGGACCGACCTCGTCGTGCAGTGCGTGACGATGTCGGAGATCACACCCGGGCAGCTCACGGGACTGAGCAGTGCGGTCGCGGCCGGCACCGGCTTCACCGGCTGGCACGGCGGCGTCGCCGACTCGTTCCGCGCCTCGGCCGGCTATCTCCACCTGGTGGGGGGCCAGTTCGTCACGCACCCCGGCAAGGAACCGTGCGAGCGGCGGGGCGAGGCGGCGGACAACTTCCTGCCGCACACCATCGCCCTCACCGAGGCCGGCCGCGCGCACCCGGTCACCGCGGGCATCGAGGACTTCGAGCTGCACACCGAGCAGTACTGGGTGCTGCACGACGACCTCATCGACGTCCTGGCGACCACCACGCATCCCACCCGGCCGTGGGAGCCCTGGCACCGTCCGGTCACCTCACCGGCGGTCTGGACGCGCCGGTGGGGCGCCGGGCGGATCGTGGTGACGACACCCGGGCACAGCCTGGAGGTGCTGGAGAACCCGAACGTCCGCACCGTCATCGAGAGGGGCATGCTGTGGGCGACGCGCACCGCATCGGCGTCGTAGGGCTCGGTGTCATATCCCGCGCGTACCTGGACACGCTCGCCGGCCATCCCGCCGTACGCGTCACCGCGGTCGCCGACCTCGACGCCTCCCGGTCGGCCGCGGTCGCCGCCGGCCTGCCCGGCGCCAAGGCGCTGACGGCCGAGGAGTTGCTGGGCAGCCCGGACGTGGACACGGTCCTGAACCTCACCACTCCGGCAGCCCACGCCGGGATCGCCCTCGGGGCGATCCGCCACGGCAAGCACGTCTACGGGGAGAAGCCGCTGGCGGCGAGCCTGGAGGAGGCCCGGGCCGTCCTGGAGACCGCCGCGCGCGAGGGAGTCGGCGTGGGGTGCGCGCCGGACACCGTGCTGGGTACGGGAGTTCAGACGGCCCGGGCGGCCGTGGAAGCGGGGAGCATCGGCCGTCCGCTGTTCGCCTCGGCCGTGATGGTCACCCCGGGCCACGAACGCTGGCATCCCCACCCGGACTTCTACTACACGGCCGGCGGCGGCCCGCTGCTGGACATGGGCCCGTACTACCTGTCGTCCCTGATCCATCTGCTGGGCCCGGTGCGTGCCGTGACCGGGGCGGCCGCCAGGCTGCGCTCCGAGCGGGTCATCGGTTCGGGACCACGCGCGGGCGAGCGCATCCCGGTCGAGGTGGACAGTCATGTCTCCGGTGTGCTGGAGCACGTGAACGGGACGTTGACGACCCTCACGACGAGCTTCGACGGGGTGGCGACCACGGCCGCCCCCATCGAGGTCCACGGTGAGAGGGGAACGCTCGCGGTCCCCGACCCGAACCGCTTCGACGGCGAGGTACGGCTCCACGCGCTCGGTGACACGGGGTGGCACGTCCTGCCCACCGCGGCGGGGTACGAGGACGGCGCACGCGGCGTCGGGCTGCTGGACTTCCTCAGGCCCGGCGGGCGGCGCGCGAGCGGCGCGGTCGCCCTCCATGTGCTGGACACGATGGCGGCCCTCCTCCGCTCCTCAGCCGAGGGACGGCGCATCGGGCTGACGACATCGACGCAGGTGCCCGCGGCCGTGCCGCTGACGGCGGCCGAGGACTGGAGAGACCGGGCCGCTCCCGGCCCCGCGTGAGCCCGTCAGTCCACCGGCCAGGTGTGCGCGGGCGCGTTCATGTGCATGTAGTCCATGTACGTCCTGGTCATCTGCCGCAGTGCCTCACGCCGGTCGGAGACGCCCGCCTTCTCCAGGTGGTGCACCATCTCCGCCTGCCACAGGGCGCCGTTGCGGGCGGTGACGCAGCGCTGCTCGATGATGCCGAGCAGGGGCTCGCGCCACGCGTCGTCCATGCCGGCCAGTTCCAGGCCGTGGTGGGCCAGGGGCAGCAGGCGCCGCAACACCAGTTCCGTGACCGGCACTTCGCCGACGCCGGGCCAGTACAGACGGGCGTCGATGCCGTCGCGGGCCGCGGTGTGCAGGTTCTCCTCGGCGACCGAGAAGGACATCCGCGTCCACACCGGCCGGTCCTCGTCGACCAGGGCGCGGGTCAGGCCGTAGTAGAAGGCACCGTTGGCGATGATGTCGGCCACGGTGGGCCCGGCGGGCAGGACCCGGTTCTCGATGCGCAGGTGCGGGCCGCTGTCGGTGACGGCGTAGACGGGGCGGTTCCAGCGGTAGATGGTGCCGTTGTGCAGGGTCAGTTCGCCCAGTTGGGGAACGCCGCCGTTGTCGAGTTCCTGCTGCGGGTCCTCGTCGTCGCACAGCGGCAGGAGGGCCGGGAAGTAGCGGACGTTCTCCTCGAAGAGGTCGAAGACGCTGGTGATCCAGCGCTCCCCGAACCACACCCGCGGCCGTACGCCCTGGGCCTTGATCTCCTCAGGACGGGTGTCGGTGGCCTGCTCGAACAGGGGGATGCGCGTCTCGCACCACAGCTCCCGGCCGAACAGGAACGGCGAGTTCGCCGCGAGGGCGATCTGCACCCCGGCGATGGCCTGGGCCGCGTTCCAGTAGGGCGAGAACTCCCTGGGGTCGACCTGGAGGTGGAACTGGGTGCTGGTGCAGGCGGCCTCGGGCGTGATGGTGTCGGCGTACGTCGACAGGTGCTCCACGCCGTCGATCTTGAGCCGCAGGTCCTCGCCCCGCGCGGCGAAGATCTGCTCATTGAGCAGCCGGTACCGCGGGTCGCCGGAGAGGGCGGACCCGCTCACGTCGCTCTCCCCCAGGGTCGGCAGGATGCCGACCATGATCAGGTGCGCGCCCACGGCCGCGGCGCGGTCCTCGGCGTGGTTGAGGGCGTCGCGGATCTCCTGCTCCCAGGCGCCGGGACCGCCGGCCGTCAGCTGCCTGGGCGGGATGTTGATCTCCAGGTTGAAACGGCCCAGCTCGCTCGACCAGGCGGGGTCGGCGATGGCCTGGAGCACGTCGGTGTTCCGCATCACCGGGAGCCCGTGGTCGTCCACCAGGTTGAGCTCGATCTCCAGCCCGACCTGGGGACGCTCGCTCTCGAAGCCCGACTCGCGGAGCATCCGCGCCAGTACCTCGAGGTCGGTGTGCATCTTCTCCCGGTACCGACGGCGGTCCTCCCGTGTGAACACCAGGGCCGGCACGTCGCGTCCCATGGGGCCCTCCCGCGTCCTCGGCTGGATCGGTCTGGTCCCAGCGTCGCACCTTGTCGCCGCCCCCGCACCCACCCGGCCTGAATTTGTGCCGCAAATAAACAAACCCCGTACGCGCAGTGCCGTGCCGGGCAACGGCAACCCGCTCGCCCGACTCCGTGTCACCCTCACCGCCTTCTTCGCCCTGGACGGCTTCGTGTGCGCCGGCCGGGCCGTCCGGACCCTCGCCGTCAAGGAGCGGACCTGCGCCTCCGCCGGCACCCTCGGTCTGCCCCTGCTGGACGTCTCGGCCGGTGCCGTCATCACCATGACCCTCACCGGGCGCCTGTGCCACCGCTACGGAAACCACCAGGTCACCGTCGTCTGCGCGGTCCTGCTCTCCCTCAGCGTCACCCTGTCCCCACTCACCCGTTCGGCTCTCGCGCCCGGCCTCGTCCTGCTGCTCTTCGGGGCCGCGTACGGCGGGATCAACGCCGCCTTCGACAGCGTCGCCGGCGGCTGATGGCCGCGCTGGGGCGGCCGATCATGCCGGTCGGGGCGCTGGTGGGGGCGGCCGCGCTCCGAGCCGGCGACTGAACGGTCGTACCCCCATTCGGGTGATGGACAGCCCGGCCGACGCGCTCACCGGCCTCCCCGCCCGAGAAACGGGGATCGGCCATGCCGTGATCCTGGGTACCCATCGCCACGCCCGGTGTGATCACCGGGCCGCACGTCATGAACCAGGAGGCAGACCCGTGAGCGAACAGCAGCAGCACCCCGGCGAGCAGCACCCGGTCCCGGAGTTTCCCTCCCAGGACCAGCCGCACCCCGGGTGGACGGGCCCCATGGACCCGCCCCCGGACCACGGTGAGGAGACCTACCGGGGCAGCGGCCGGCTGGACGGCCGCAAGGCCGTGATCACCGGTGGGGACTCCGGGATCGGCCGCGCGGTCGCCCTGGCGTTCGCCCGGGAGGGAGCCGACGTGCTCTTCACCCACCTGGAGAACGAGAAGGACGACGCCGCCGAGACCGCCCGCCTGATCGAGGAGACCGGCCGGCGTGCCCTGCCGGTCTCCTGCGACGTACGCGAGGAGGAGAACTGCCGGGCGCTGATCGACCGGGCCGTGGCGGAGTTCGGCCGGATCGACGTCCTGGTGAACAACGCGGCGTACCAGATGTCGCAGCCGGACGGCATCGAGGCGATCTCCACCGAGCAGTTCGACCGGGTCATGCGCACCAACCTGTACGGCATGTTCTGGCTGTGCAAGCTGGCCGTGCCGCACATCCCGCAGGGCGGCAGCATCATCAACTCCACGTCGGTGCAGGCGTACAAACCCAGTCCGCATCTGCTGGACTACGCGACGACGAAGGGCGCGATCGTCACCTTCACGCAGGGGCTGGCGCAGATGCTGATCGACCGGGGCATCCGCGTCAACGCGGTCGCGCCGGGCCCGGTGTGGACCCCGCTGATCCCGGCGACGCTGCCGGACACGCGGGAGTTCGGTGAGCAGGCGCCGATCGGACGGCCAGCGCAGCCGGCCGAGATGGCCCCGGCGTACGTCTTCCTCGCCTCGCAGGACGCGTCGTACATCACCGCCGAGATCGTCAACGCCACGGGCGGTACACCGCTGCCGTAGCGTCCCCCGGGAAATTCCGGTGCTTGGAGCGTGCTCCATACGACAGACTCGCTCCATGGAGACCGCCGAGTTCCTTCATGTGCTGGAGACAGAGGGCCCGTTGCTGGCCGCGGCCGCCGAGGAGGCCGGGACGGACGCGAAAGTGCCGACGTGCCCGGAGTGGCAGGTGCGTGACCTGCTGCGGCACACGGGCGCGGTGCACCGCTGGGCCGCCGCCTACGTGGCGGAGGGGCTCACCGAACGCCGTCCCCTGGCCGAACCCGCCGGCCTCGACGGCGCGGAACTCGTGGCCTGGTACCGCGACAGCCACCGCCACCTCGTCGGCACGCTGGCCGGCGCCTCGCCCGACGTGGAGTGCTTCACCTTCCTGCCCGCGCCGTCCCCGCTGGCCTTCTGGACCCGGCGGCAGGCACACGAGACGGCGGTGCACCGCCTCGACGCGGAGTCCGCCCGCGGCGGCGGCACCACCACCACCGTCCGCCCGGACTTCGCGACCGACGGCATCGACGAACTCCTGCTCGGCTTCCACGCCCGCCCCAGGAGCCGGGTCCGCACGCCCGAGCCGCGCTTCCTGCGCGTACGCACGGACGACACCGGCGCGGTGTGGACCGTACGGCTGTCCCCGGAACCGCCCGTGACCACACGCGGCGAGGCCGGGGACGCCGAGTGCGAACTGTCCGGCCCGGCAGAGCAGTTGTACCTGGCGCTGTGGAACCGGGCTCCCCTGCCGTCGGTCACCGGCGACCGGGCGCTCGCCGAGCTGTGGCGGGAGACATCAGGAATCTGACCGGGCTCAGCCGTCCGCCGGCATCCGAGCCGGCACCGCGCGCCGCACGGGCAGCACCTCACCGTGCTGCGCGCGCCCCTTCGCCGTGAGCGCGACCTTCACGCCCCGCCAGTCCCCGGGGAACATGCCTCGCGCGACGAGCTCCTCCTTCTCCAGCCGGGCGATCAGCCGCGACAGACAGCGCGCTCCGACTCGATTGACTTCCTGCCTCGCTGAACGCTCCCAGGGTGACCCGCCCCGGGCCGTGTGCCCGGCGGGCTGCCTTGCCCCGCCGGGCACACCCCTGCTTGACTCGCCGTATGACCAGTAACGGGGGACGGCGTACGCAAGCCGAACGAGATGCGATCACCGTCGAGATCGGGTACGCCCTGTGCAGTGCGGCCTTCGCGGCGGCGGTCCTCTTCGGGGCCGTGGCCGGGCCCGCATTGCTCTTCGACCTGCCGGACACGCCGGAGTACCTGCTGCTGCGCGCCGGGCTGGTGCTCGCACCCGTGCTCTTCGTCGCCCGGGTCGCGAGTGTGCTGCTCCGGTTCAGCAGCGCGGCTGAGCCCAGCCGGCGCGGCCGCACCAGCCCCGACTCGTAGGCGCCCGCGACCGGTCGGGCCCGGTCGCGGGCGCCGAGCCGCACCATCGTGCGGCTTCCGTGGGTCTTCGCGTGAGAGAAACCTCAGGGGAAACGGTCAGCGCGGCACCGGGCCCCGCTGCGGATACACCAGCCCCACCCCGTGGGCCAGTTGTCCCACCGCGTGCCGGAAGAACGTCTCCCGGTCCTCCACCACCCGGTTGAACTGCCCGAACAGCTCGAAGCCGACCAGCCCGTACAGCTGGGCCCAGGCGGCGACGAGGACCGTGACCACCTCGGGCGGAAGGTCCGGGGCAAGGTCGGCGGCCATGCGCTCGGCCTCCGGTCGCAGGTCGGCCGGCAGGGCGGGCCGGGCCAGACCGAGACCCTGGTAGGCGTCGCGCACGATGCCGATCAGCAGGAGCCCGACCCGGGCGGCGGCCGGGACGGTCGTGTCGGGTGCGGTGTAGCCGGGGACGGGCGATCCGTAGATGAGGGCGTACTCGTGGGGGTGGGCCAGCGCCCAGCCGCGCACTGCCTCGCACACCGTGATCCAGCGCTGTAGGGGACCGGTATCGGCGGCTGCCTCGTGGGCCGCTTCGGCGGTCTCGCCCAGGGAGTCGTAGGCGTCGATGATGAGCGCGGTCAGCAGGTCGTCACGGCTGGGGAAGTAGCGGTACAACGCGGAGGAGGCCATACCGAGTTCGCGGGCCACCGCCCGCAGGGAGAGCTTCGCGGCGCCCTCCGCCGCGAGCTGCCTGCGGGCCTCGTCCTTGATGGCCGCCGTGACTTCGGTCCTGGCCCGGGCACGGGCTCCGTGTGCGGTGCTCATGCGGGCCAAGTGTGCCACGAAAGCAGAGCAGTGCACACAAACGAGAGCGGTGCTCTTGCTTGGGCGCACGGATCTCATGCAGACTGGCATCAGCCAAAGCGAGAGCAGTGCTCGCAAAAGAGAGCACCGCTCCCCGGCGATCACAAAGGGGACTCCATGTCCACGCACGTCCAGAAGCCCGGCTGGTTCACCGTCAACGTCTTCAACCGTCTCGTAGCCTGGCTGACCCGCCGCGGCATCAGCGTCTGGGGCTCCCGTGTCCTCGCCGTCCGCGGCCGCAAGAGCGGCCAGTGGCGCACCACCCCGGTCAACCTGCTCACCCTGGACGGCAGGCAGTACCTGGTCGCCCCCCGCGGCCACGTCCAGTGGACGCACAACATGCGCGCCGCGGGCGGCGGCGAGCTGCACCTCGGCAAGCGCGTGGACACCTTCACCGCCACCGAGGTGGGTGACGACGCCAAGGCACCGATCCTGCGCGCCTACCTCAAGCGCTGGAAGGCGGAGGTCGGGGTCTTCTTCAACGGCGTCGGCCCCGACTCCACGGACGACCAGTTGCGCCGCGTCGCCCCCGACCACCCGGTCTTCGAGATCATTCCGACGAACTGACCTCGCCGCCCGCGGCGGGACGGCGGTCCAGCGCGGTCAGCGCCCGCTGGGCCAGCGGATGCGTGCGGACGAGGTCGCCCAGCGAGGTCGAACCCTGCGTGATGTCCTTGAACGCCTTCCAGGCGGGGCGCAAGCCCGTCAGCGCCGCGTGGAACAGGCCGGGACGGCGCTCGAACGCCGTCAGCATCCGCTTGCCGACGCTCATCTCCACACCGAGCCCGGCCTTGACCGCGAACGCGTAGTTGAGGGCCTGCCTGCGCGTGTCCACCGCGTCGTGCGCCTCGGCGATGCGCACCGCCCACTCCCCCGCGAGCCGGCCGGAGCGCAGCGCGAAGGAGATGCCCTCGCGGGTCCACGGCTCCAGCAGTCCGGCCGCGTCACCGCACACCAGCACCCGCCCGCGCGACAGCGGCGAGTCGTCGGCCCGGCAGCGGGTCAAGTGCCCCGAGGAGATGCTGGGTTCGAAGCCGGCGAGGCCCAGCCGCCCGATGAACTCCTCCAAGTACCGCTTCGTCGCGGCGCCTTCACCGCGCGCCGAGATCACCCCGACGGTCAGGGTGTCGCCCTTGGGGAAGACCCAGCCGTAACTGCCGGGCATGGGGCCCCAGTCGATGAGCACCCGCCCCTTCCAGTCCTCGGCGACGGTCTCCGGCACCGGGATCTCCGCCTCCAGGCCGAGATCCACCTGGTCGACCTTGACCCCGACGTGCGCCCCTATGCGGCTGGCGCTGCCGTCGGCACCGACCACGGCCCGGGCGAGCAGCACCTCGCCGCCCTGCAGGACCACGGCGACCGTGCGCCGGTCCGGCACCGCCGAGCCGTGCTGCTCGACCCGCTGGACCGTGACACCGGTACGCAGCTCGGCACCCGCCTTCTGCGCGTGCTCGACGAGCTGCTGGTCGAACTCGGGCCGGTTGATCAGCCCGAACAGCATGTGCTTGGACCGGCGCGTCCGGGTGAAGCGGCCGTTGTTCGAGAAGGTCACCGCGTGCACCCGGTCCCTGAACGGCAGCTCGAAGCCGGGCGGCAGGGCGTCGCGCGAGGGGCCGATGATGCCGCCGCCGCAGGTCTTGTAGCGCGGCAGCTCCGCCTTCTCCAGCAACAGCACGCGTCTTCCGGCGACCGCCGCCGCGTACGCGGCCGAAGCGCCCGCGGGTCCCGCGCCCACCACGACGACGTCCCACACGTGCCGCACGTCGTCCGCCGAAGAGTTCTCGCTGCTCACGATGGTCTACTGCTCCCGATCAAGCCGCCTGCCGCTGTCTCAAGCATCCTACGGCGGCGGTCACCGCAGGCCGCTGTGGGAGGATCGGCGACGTGGGTGGCCCCTACACCGGGACACGCCCGCATCCGCACGATCACCGCGTACCGAGAAGTACGCATCCGTACAACGTCGCACCCACGAGGAGCGTGCCCATGTCGTCGAATCCGGTCGCCGAGACCGTCGCCTCGCTGATGCCCAGGGCGAAGGAGGAGCTCACCGAACTGGTGGCCTTCCGGTCGGTGGCGGACTTCGACCAGTTCCCGAGGGGCGAGAGCGAGGGCGCCGCCCGCTGGGTCGCGGACGCGCTCACCGCCGAGGGCTTTCAGGACGTGGCCCTGCTCGACACCCCCGACGGCACGCAGTCGGTCTACGGCTACCTGCCCGGCCCGGCGGGTGCGAAGACCGTCCTGCTCTACGCCCACTACGACGTGCAGCCGCCGCTGGACGAGGCCGCCTGGACGACCCCGCCGTTCGAGCTGACCGAGCGCGACGGGCGCTGGTACGGGCGTGGGGCCGCCGACTGCAAGGGCGGTCTGATCATGCATCTGCTGGCGCTGCGCGCGCTGAAGGCGAACGGCGGCGTTCCCGTCGGCGTCAAGGTGATCGCCGAGGGCTCCGAGGAGATGGGCACCGGCGGTCTGGAACGGTACGCCGAGGAACACCCGGAGCTGCTGGAGGCGGACACGATCGTCATCGGCGACGCCGGCAACTTCCGGGTCGGGCTGCCCACCGTCACCTCCACCCTGCGGGGTATGACCATGGTCCGCGTGCGGATCGACACGCTCGCGGGCAACCTGCACTCGGGCCAGTTCGGCGGTGCCGCGCCCGACGCGCTCGCCGCGCTGATCCGGGTCCTGGACTCGCTGCGCGCCGAGGACGGTTCGACGACCGTCGAAGGGCTCACCGGGGGCGCGGCCTGGGAGGGGCTGCGGTACGAGGAGGAGCAGTTCCGGCAGGACGCCAAGGTGCTGGACGGTGTGGAGCTGATCGGGTCCGGGACGGTCGCCGACCGGATCTGGGCGCGCCCGGCCGTCACGGTGATCGGGATCGACTGCCCGTCCGTCGTCGGCGCCACCCCCTCCGTGCAGGCGAGTGCCCGGGCGCTGATCAGTCTGCGGGTGCCGCCGGGGGTGGACGCGGGCGAGGCGACCAAGCTGCTCCAGGCGCACCTGGAGGCGCACACGCCGTGGGGTGCGCGGGTCAGCACCGAGCAGATCGGTGAGGGGCAGCCGTTCCGCGCCGACACCACCAGCCCGGCGTACCAGGCCATGGCCGCGGCGATGGCGGTGGCGTACCCGGGGCAGGAGATGCAGTACGCGGGGCAGGGCGGATCCATACCGCTGTGCAACACGCTCGCCGCTCTCTATCCGCGTGCGGAGATCCTGCTCATCGGGCTGAGCGAGCCGGAGGCGCAGATCCACGCGGTGAACGAGAGCGTGTCCCCCGAGGAACTGGAGCGGCTGTCGGTGGCGGAGGCGCTGTTCCTGCGCGCCTACGCGGCGAGCTGACCGCTCTGCCCGCAGCAGAAGGCCCTCGTCCTCGGACGGGGGCCTTCTGCTGCGGTCGTCCCATGGACGTCATCGAGCCGCTCCCCCGCCTGCACCTGCTGCGGTTCCCGGTCGGCCAGGCCTACCTCTGGCGCGACGGTGACGCTGATCGACGCCGGAACGGCACGGTGATGCCGGGTGTGTTCAGCCTCGACCGCGCGGAGGTCCGTGCCGCCTGCCGGAGGCTGGCGGACCTCGGCACGGACGTCGCCTGCTTCGGTCACGGGGATCCGGTGACGCGGCGGGCGGACCGGGCGCTGCGGTCCCTGGCGGACGCCTGAGCGATCAGGGGCTCTGCCTCGCCTCCGCGAGCGCCGGGTCCAGGACGATGTCCTCCTCGCGCGCGGCGACCGTGGGCTCTCCGGGGAAGTGGCAGGCGGTGCGGTGGCCCGGGGGGCTGCCCTCGACGCGCACCAGCCGCGGTTCCTCGGTGGCGCACCTGTCCTGGGCCTTCCAGCAGCGGGTGCGGAAGCGGCAGCCGGAGGGCGGGTCGATCGGTGAGGGCACGTCCCCGGCCAGCCGGATGCGCTCGCGCCGCTCGGTGGCGTCCGGGTCGGCTTCGGGGACGGCGGACAGCAGAGCGCGGGTGTAGGGGTGCCGGGGCCGGGTGTAGAGGGACTCCCGGCCGGCGACCTCGACGATCTTGCCGAGGTACATGACGGCGACGCGTTCGGAGAAGTGCCGCACGACGGCGAGGTCGTGGGCGATGAAGACGAAGGCGATGCCGAACTCCCTCTGGAGGTCCTGGAGCAGGTTGACGACCTGTGCCTGGATGGAGACGTCCAGCGCGGAGACGGGTTCGTCGGCCACGATCAGCTTCGGCCGCAGGGCGAGGGCGCGGGCGATGCCGATGCGCTGGCGCTGGCCGCCGGAGAACTCGTTCGGGTAGCGGTTGTAGTGCTCGGGGTTGAGTCCGACCGTCTCCAGGAGTTCCTGGGCGCGTCGTTTGTGGCCCTGGGACGGTTTGATGCCGTTGAGCCGCATCGGCGTCTCGATGATGGTGCCGACGGTGTGCCGGGGGTTCAGCGAGGAGTACGGGTCCTGGAAGATCATCTGGAGGTTGCGGCGCGCCTCCCGCATCCGCCCGGGAGACCGGTGGGTGATGTCCTCGCCGTCGAAGACGACGGTGCCACCGGTGGGTTCGAGCAGCCTGGTGATCAGGCGGCCCGTGGTGGACTTGCCGCAGCCGGATTCGCCGACCAGGCCCAGCGACTCGGCCGGCCCGACGGAGAAGTCGATGCCGTCGACGGCGCGGACGGCCCCGACCTGCCGCTGGACGATGATGCCCTGCCGGATGGGGAAGTGCTTGTGCAGACCGCGCACTTCGAGGAGGTTCTCGCCGGTGGGGCGGTCGGTGGTCTGCCCGGTGAGGGGCTGGGCGGTGGGGCTCACGGCATGTTCCCTTCCGTCGAACGCCGTCACTGCGCGGTCCGTGCGGTTCCGGCGTGGCCCTCCGGGCGGGCCCCGCCGCGGATCTCCTGCTTGGCCTCGTCGGTGAGGTGGCAGGCGGCGATGTGCCGTTCGGTGCCGGGGACGAGGCGCAGTTCGGGCCGTTCCCCGGTGCAACGGCCCTGGGGCACCCAGCCCTTGCAGGCGCAGCGCGGGTGGAAGGAGCAGCCGGCCGGCAGGTTGATCAGGCTCGGCGGGGTGCCGGGGATCGGGTCGAGCCGTTCGCCGACATCGCCCGTGAGGTGCGGCATCGACCGCAACAGACCCCAGGTGTAAGGGTGCTGGGGCTGCCCCAGGACGTCACGGGTGGTGCCGTACTCGATCCTGCGGCCGCCGTACATCACCAGGATGTCGTCGGCGATGTCGGAGACCACGCCGAGGTCGTGCGTGATGATGACGACGGCGGAGCCGAACTCCTCCTGCAGGTCGCGGATCAGGTCCAGGATCTGCGCCTGGACGGTGACGTCCAGGGCGGTGGTGGGTTCGTCGGCGATGAGCAGGGCGGGGTCGCAGACCAGGGACATGGCGATCACGGTGCGCTGGCGCATGCCGCCGGAGAACTGGTGCGGGTAGTCCCCGGCCCGGCGTTCGGGCTGCGGGATGCCGACCCGCTTCAGCATCTCCACCGCGCGGTCCTGCGCCTCCTTCCTGGAGACCTTGTGGTGCACGCGGTAGGCCTCGGCGATCTGGGCGCCGACGGTGAAGAAGGGGTGGAGCGCGGACAGCGGGTCCTGGAAGATCATGGAGACCGTGCGGCCGCGCAGGGCGCGCATCTCGGCCTCGGGCAGGGCGACGAGTTCCCTGCCCTCCAGCCAGATCTCGCCGGAGACCCGGGCGCAGGTGCCCTTGTGCAGTCCGAGCAGGGCCAGCGAGGTCACCGACTTTCCGGAGCCGGACTCGCCGACGATGCCGAGGGTCCTGCCCTTCTCCAGGGTGAAGGAGACGCCGTCTACGGACCTGACGAGGCCGTCCTCGGTCGGGAAGTGCACCCTCAGGTCGCGTACGTCGAGGAAGGGTGCGGGCGCGGGCGTGACGTCCGCGGGTTGCGGTGAGGTCTGAACGGACACGGGTGTTCCTAGGGACGGGGACGGGGACGGGCTCAGGCGAGGCGCACGCGCGGGTCGACGAGGCCGTACACCAGGTCGACGACGACGTTGGCGAGGACGACGAACGTCGCGGCGAAGAGCGTGGTGCCGAGGATGACGGGCAGGTCGGAGTTCAGAACGGAGTCGACCGCGAGCTTGCCGATGCCGTTGATGCCGAAGACGGACTCGGTGATGACCGCGGAGCCTCCGATCAGGGAGCCGACGTCCATGCCGAAGATGGTGATGACCGGGGTGACGGCGGCCCGCAGGCCGTGTTTGAGGACGACCTTGCCGGCGGGCAGGCCCTTGGCGCGGGCGGTGCGCATGTAGTCCTCGGCGAAGACCTCCAGCATGGAGGAGCGGGTGAGGCGGGTGTACATCGCCAGGTAGACGATGACCAGGGTGACCCACGGCAGGATGAGCCCCTTGAACCAGCCGGCCGGGTCCTCGGTGATCGGCGTGTAGCCGGAGGTCGGCAGGATCCGGAACCTGTCGACGAAGAGGTACAGCAGGAGCAGGCCGATGAAGTAGATCTGCACCGACACGCCGAACAGGGCGAGTCCGACCGCCGCCTTGTCGGCGGCCCTGCCCCTGCGCACCGCGGCGACGGTGCCGAGGCCGACGCCCAGGACCAGGAAGGCAACCGCGGCGCCGAGGCCGAGGGAGAGGTCCGCCGGGAAGTCCGACAGCAGGGTGGTCAGGACGGGTGTGTCGGTCTGGAAGGAGACGCCGAGGCAGGGCGCGCCACAGTGGATGCGCACGCTCTGGTCGCCGAAGTCACGGCCTGCGAGCAGCCCCTTGAAGAACTCCCAGTACTGCGTCAGGTAGCTCTGGTCCAGGCCCAGCGAGTGCTTGATCTCCGCGAGGCGGGAGGGCGAGCAGGTCTTTCCGCAGGCCAGGAGTGCGGGGTCGGACGGCAGCGCGAAGAAGATGAAGAAGGTGATCGTGGTGATCACCAGCATGATGACGACCGCTGCCAGGAGGCGTCTGATGAGGTAACGAAACATGGTGTGCCGGGACCTGACGTGAGTGGGCTGCCCGCCGGCGGCCGGAGCCGCCGGCGGGGTGCGGTGGAGACGGTTCCGTCAGTGCTTGATGTAGACGTGGACCAGGCTGGGCTCGGCCAGGATCGTGTCGGGGATGACCCCGCCGACCTTGGAGCCGGACATGTCGCTGAAGTTCATGTACATCAGCGGGACCACGGCGGCGTCCTTGAGGATCTGCTGGTCGGTCTGCCCGTAGGTGGCGTTGCGCTGCTCGACGTCCGTCATCCTGGCGGCCTTGTCGATCAGCGCGTTGACCTTCGGGTCGTTCAGGTAGGACAGGTCCTGGTTGGACTGCGGGTTCTTCCTGATCAGCCGGCCGTCGAAGAGGGTGGGCAGCACCGTGGAGGCGTTCGGCCAGTCGGCGATCCAGTCGCCCCAGGTCAGGTCGTACTGGTTCTTCGTGTTGTTGACGGTGCTGAAGTAGTTCGACGCGTCGATCGGGGAGATGTTGACGTGGATGCCGATGTGCTCCAGCGCGGTCTTCAAGGCGTCGGCGAAGTGCTCCTCGGTGGGGGTGTTCTCCACGGCGATCGACAGGGTGGGTTTCGGGTTGCCCGCCTGCCTCATCATTTCCTTGGCCTTGGCGAGGTTGCCCGCCGGGTTGGCGCTGTACGGGTTGAACTTCCTGTAGCCGCCGATGCCGGGGCTGAGCATGGTGGTGGCGTAGTCGCCGTACGCGGAGCCGCCGAAGGCGCCGCGGACCGTGGTCTTGTCGATGGCGTACTCGATCGCCTGGCGGACCTTGAGGTCATTGACTCGGGTGGTGTTGATGGCCAGGTAGTTGATACCGGGCGCGGGAATCTTGTAGTAACGGCTCTTCAAAGAAGGGTCGTTGGCGAGCTGGGAGAGGTCGGAGCCCGCGATCGGCCACTGCTGGATCGAGGTCTGGGCGGTTCCCGCGTCGGCCTTGATCTGCTGGTCGATGGCCGACTCGTCCTGGCCGAACCTGACGTCCATCTCGTCGACGTTCTGCTGCCGGATCGGGTCGGTCGCCTGGGACCAGTGCGTGTTCCGGGTGAGGACGAGTTCCTTGTTCTTGGTGTAGGACTTGATCATGTACGGACCGTCGGACCAGACCTTGGTGTCGTAGGTCGAGCCGGTGTCATGGGCCTTGGGCACGGCCGCCCAGCCGGTCATCGAGGTGGTCTCGTTGAAGTCGGCCACCGGCTGGTTCAGATGGAAGACGATCGTGTACTTGTCCGGTGTCTGGATGGAGTCGAGTTCCCTGCCCTGGTACGGGCCCTTGTAGTCGGCGCCGCCGACGAGCCACTGGGCCGCGTAGGGCGGGCCGCCGTTGATGTCGGAGGAGAAGAACCGCTCGACGCCGTACTTGACGTCGGGTGCGGTGACCTCGGTGCCGTCCTGGTACTTGATGCCGTGCCGCAGGTGGAAGGTCCAGACCGTGGCGCCCCTGGACGGCGTTCCGGTGTCGGTGGCCAGGTCGCCGACGAGTTTCGGCTTCGAACCCGTCTCGTCCCAGCCCGTCAGGTCCCGGACGATCTCCTGGTCCATGCTCGAGCCCTCGGTCGTGTAGACGCGCTGGGGGTCGAGGTGGTCGTAGTCCGCCTTGTTCAGGACGGTCAGCGTGCCGCCCTTGCCGGGCGTGCCGCTGTCACTGCCGCCGCTGTCGCTGGAGGACCCTCCGCATGCGGTGGCCCCCAGGGCGATCATCAAGGCGGAGGCCGTGAGAGCGACCGTGCGCGATCTGCGCGTGCTGCGCGTCATTGAGGAAACTCCGTTCTCGCTACGGGCTCGGCGGCCGTTCGTGGGACCGCCGGGCCGATACTCGGGAGGTGGCTGCGTCAGCCGCGTCGGGCGCGGGGGTCCAGGACGTCCCGGACGCCGTCCCCGAGGAGGTTGAGCGCCAGGACCAGCAGGAAGAGCAGGACACCGGGCACGAAGAGGTACGTCGGGTCCTGGAGGAAGAACTGGGAGGCGTCCGACAGCAGGGCGCCCCAGTCGGGGTGGGGCGGGATGACGCCGACGCCCAGGTACGACAGCGCCGCCTCGGTGGTGATGTTCTGCGGGACGGCGAGCGCGAAGGAGATCAGGATCGGCGCCCACAGGTTGGGCAGCAGCTGCCGGAAGAGGATGTGCCGCCGCCCGGCGCTCATCAGCCGCGCGGCGTCGACGAACTCCCGCTCGCGCAGGGACAGTACCTGTCCGCGGACCAGGCGGGCGGTGTAAGCCCAGGCGAAGGCCGCGATGTTGAGGACCAGGACGAGCAGCCGGAGGTTCTCGTCGGTGCCGCCGTGGCTGTCGGTCTGCAGCGCGTTCTGGATGACGGGGGTGAGCGCGATGATGAACAGCAGCTGCGGGAACGCCAGCATCACGTCCATGACCCGGGACAGCAGGGAGTCGGCCCAGCCGCCGAAGTAACCGGCCGCGAGCCCGGCCACGACACCCACCGCGGTGGACAGCAGGGCCGAGGCGAACCCCACGTAGAGGGAGGTGCGCAGACCGTAGACGATGCGGGCGAACAGGTCGTAGCCGGTGCCCGGTTCGACGCCGAGCAGGTGCTGGGCACTGACACCGCCGAGCGAACCGTAGGGGAAGTTGCCCGTGTCCGGGTTGATCGCCCTGTTGTCGGGGGTGATCGGTCCCCAGCCGGTCAGGGTGGTGAGGACCGGTGCGAGCAGCGCGATCGCGATGAACAGGAGGGTGGCCGCCAGGGCGGCCATGGTGACCTTGTCCCGCCTGATCCGCTTCCATGCCATGCGGGCAGGTGAGCGGCCGGCGACGACCGTGCCGCCGCGTCTGGGGTCCTGCGTCGGCGGCCCGGCCGGCAGCGCGGTGCCGCCGCCGGTGTCGGCCGGCTGGTGTTGCGTGGTCATCGTACGGACATCCCGGATCTGCCCCTGGGGCAAGGAAATTGAAGTGGCGGTCGTGATTTCCGCCGTGAGACTCTGCGGACTTTCGCAATGCCGTGCGAGTCCGGTCAAGCCGCGCAGGGGTGAGAAAAGGGATTGTTTGCGGTCATGGGAAAGTGTTGACGAAATCGGGGAATGCGATGACCCGCCGCGTGAAGGAGTGCGGGAGATTCCTTGGGCACTGCTTGGCCGTGGCGCCGCCGTCGTTTTCTTTTGCTTTTCCCCCGGAATCCCCCGTGCAGGGTAAAGAGCCCGGCTGAAACAGGCGTCAGCCGACGGGTGTCCCGGCTTCCAGGTAGTACGCCGCTCCGCGTTCCCGCGCCCGAAGTGCCCAGCGGAGCCGCTCGTAGCGCACCGGTGGCAGCAGGTCCGCGGCCTCCTCCTCGGTGACGAACCGGCAGTCGCGCAGCTCCGGGCCGGGCAGCAGCAGCCGTCCCGCCTCCGCCGAGTCGAGGGGTCCGCCGTCGAAGAGGAGCCGCAGGCCGCCGAAGCCGGGGGGTGCGGGACGCTCCCAGTCGACGACGAGCAGGCTCGGCACCTCGTCGAGGTGGAGGCCGGTCTCCTCGGCGACCTCGCGCACACCGGCCCGCGCGGGCGCCTCTCCGGGCTCGACGACGCCGCCGGGGAACTCCCAGCCGGCCTTGTAGGTGGGGTCGACGAGCAGTACCCGGCCCTGCTCGTCGAAGAGCAGTACACCGGCGGCGACCGTCTCGGCGGTGGGCTCGGGCGTCTGGACGATGTCGCAGACGGGCACGGAGCCGCTGTGCACGGCCTCGGCGATCCGGACGGCGGTGTCGTACGGCGTGAGGCCGCTGGTGTCGACCGGGTGGGCGTCGGCGGTGAGCCAGGAAGCGAGCGCGGCCCGGTACGGCTCGATGTGGTCGAAGGACCACTGGCGTATTCGCATCTCGCCGTCGGGGAGGTCCGGCGGAACCTCGCGCTGCGCTATGCGCTCCCGCAGTATCGTTTCGGCCGGGGCGAGCAGGATGTGGCTGACCGGAATCCTGCGTGCGGCGAGGCCGCCGAAGATCTCGTCCCGGTACTCCTGGCGCAGCAGGGTCATCGGGACGACGAGCGTCCCCCCGAGCTCGGCGAGTATCGCGGCCGCCGTGTCGATCACGAGCCGTCGCCAGATCGGCAGGTCCTGGAAGTCGCCGACCTCGGCGAGGTGCTTCGGCGGCAGCAGGTACCGGAGCGCTCCGCCGATGACCTCGGGGTCGAAAAGCGTGCTGTTCGGGATCAGTTCGATCAGTTCCTGTGCGGTGGTGGTCTTCCCCGCACCGAACGCGCCGTTGATCCAGACGACGGTCACAGGTCCCCCTCTTCTGTTGGCCCCCTGAGGCTTGCCCGCTCCACCCTGCCACGGAAACCAGCCGCAGTTGAGGGCGCATGACGACGGCGCCGACGCCCCCTTGTGCGGGAGCGCCGGCGCCGTGGGCCGGGAGCGGCTCGTCAGCCCCTGTCCTTCTTCTGGGCACCGTCCTCACGGTCCAGGGACAGGCTGTCCTTGGCGACCGTCTCGTCGAGGGACTTGAGGGTCTCGTCCACGCTGAGGGTGCCGAGGCTCTCCCCGAGGGCGTGCGACGGGGTGACCGCCGCGACGACGAAGCCGGTGGCGAGGGAGGCGATGGCGAGCATGCTGCGCTTCTTCATGCCCGGCACAACGGCCGGACCCGCTCCGGGGTCACGCAGTGGCATGCCCCCGGGCGGGAAACGGCACGCGGCGGCATGGGGGACGAACGGCCTCACGCGGAGTCGCCGTCCCGGCCGCTGCCCCAGGTGCCGGGGCCGCCGCCGCGCCACTCGATCAGCCCGGAGGCCGCCACGTACGCCTCGTCGGCGTCCTCGATCCCGGCCCGCCGCAGGAACTCGGCGATGTCCAGCGGCCCGTAGGCGATCCCGAGGAACTGGTCGTCCACGCGGACCCGCCGGCCGCCGTCCGCAGCGGGCGGGTAGACCACGACGGGTTTCGCGGACGCCATGGCACCAGCGTGCGCGAGACCGGCGCCGGGCGCTCGCCGGGGTGGGCCGTTCAGCTGGCCTGCTGCGTCCGGCGGAGCTCGTGGACGTCGGCGGTGAGCGTGCCGTCGTGCTGTTCGTAGTGGGACAGCGCGAGTCCGAGCCCGAAGAACGTGGGCGCCCACTCGCCGACGAAAATGCCCCAGCGGTCGGCGCGGGCGACGTTCGTGCCGGGTTCCATCTTCAGGGAGCCCGCCCAGGCGACGACACTGAGGCCGATGGAGGCCATGGCGGCGATGTAGGCGTGCTCGCTGCGGACGCCCATCTCGTGCATCTTCTTGATGATCATCAGTGGCTCCGTTCTGTGGGGGATCAGGAGACGGAGTGCCCCCGAGGACGCACAGATATTCACCTTTTCGCACTTTATGTACGAAAACGGGGGCCGTGGGGGGAGCCTCGACGTGCTCGCCTCACGGCCCCGAGCGGAAGCGCCGTCAGGTGCCCACGTACGCCGCCAGGTGCTCCCCGGTCAGCGTGGAGCGGGCCTCGACGAGGTCGGCCGGAGTGCCCTCGAAGACGATCCGGCCGCCGTCGTGTCCGGCACCGGGGCCGAGGTCGATGATCCAGTCGGCGTGCGCCATGACCGCCTGATGGTGCTCGATGACGATGACCGACTTGCCCGAGTCCACGAGCCGGTCGAGGAGGCCGAGCAGCTGCTCGACGTCAGCGAGGTGGAGGCCGGTGGTCGGCTCGTCGAGGACGTACACGCCGCCCTTCTCGCCCATGTGCGTGGCCAGCTTCAGCCGCTGCCGCTCGCCGCCGGACAGGGTGGTGAGCGGCTGGCCGAGGGTGAGGTAGCCGAGCCCTACGTCCGCGAGCCGCTCCAGGATCTTGTGCGCGGCGGGCGTGCGGGCCTCTCCGCTGCCGAAGAACTCCTCGGCCTCGGCCACGGGCATCGCCAGCACCTCGCTGATGTCGCGGCCGCCGAGGCGGTACTCCAGCACCGACGCCTCGAACCGCCTACCCTCGCACTCCTCGCACGGGGTGGCGACGCTCTGCATGATCGCCAGGTCGGTGTAGATGACACCGGCACCGTTGCAGGTGGGGCAGGCACCCTCGGAGTTGGCGCTGAACAGCGCCGGCTTCACCCCGTTGGCCTTGGCGAAGGCCTTGCGGACCGGGTCGGCCAGCCCGGTGTACGTCGCCGGGTTGCTGCGCCGGGAGCCGCGGATCGGGGTCTGTTCGATCGCCACCACGCCCTCGGCCCCTGCTTGCCGGGGCATCGCGCCGTGCACGAGCGAGCTCTTGCCCGAGCCGGCGACACCGGTGACCACGGTGAGGACGCCGAGCGGGATGTCGACGTCGACGCCCTGCAGGTTGTTGGCCGCGGCACCCCGGATCTCCAGCGCGCCGGTGGGCCTGCGGACCGTCGCCTTGATCTTGGCCCGGTCGTCGAGGTGCCGGCCGGTGACGGTTTCGCTGCCGCGCAGCCCCTCCAGGGTGCCCTCGAAGCAGACGGTGCCGCCCGCCGTGCCGGCGCCGGGGCCGAGGTCCACGACGTGGTCGGCGATGGCGATCGTCTCCGGCTTGTGCTCCACGACCAGCACGGTGTTGCCCTTGTCGCGCAGGCGCAGGAGGAGGTTGTTCATCCGCTGGATGTCATGGGGGTGCAGGCCGATGGAGGGCTCGTCGAACACGTAGGTGACGTCGGTGAGCGAGGACCCGAGGTGGCGGATCATCTTGGTGCGCTGTGCCTCGCCGCCGGAGAGCGTGCCCGAAGAGCGGTCGAGCGAGAGGTAGCCGAGGCCGATCTCCACGAACGAGTCGAGGGTGTGCTGGAGCTTGGCGAGCAGGGGCGCCACCGACGGCTCCTCGAGCCCGCGCACCCACTCCGCCAGGTCGCGGATCTCCATCGCGCAAGCGTCGGCGATGCTGACCTTGCCGATCTTCGAGGAGCGGGCGAGCTCAGTGAGCCGGGTGCCGTCGCAGTCCGGGCACCGGGTGAAGGTGACCGCCCGGTCCACGAAGGCCCGGATGTGCGGCTGCATCGACTCGCGGTCCTTGGACAGGAACGACTTCTGGATCTTCGGGATCAGCCCCTCGTAGGTGAGGTTGATGCCGTTGATCTTCACCTTGGTCGGCTCGCGGTAGAGGAAGTCGTGCCGCTCCTTCTTGGTGTACTCGCGGATCGGCTTGTCCTTGTCGAAGAAGCCCGACTCGGCGATGACCCGCACCACCCAGCCGCCCCCGGTGTAGGTGGGGATGGTGAACGGGTCCTCGGAGAGCGACTTGGAGTCGTCGTAGAGCTGGGTGAGGTCGATATCGGAGACCGTCCCACGGCCCTCGCAGTGCGTGCACATGCCGCCGGTGCGGCTGAAGGTCACCTTCTCCGTCCTGGTCTTGCCGGCGCCGCGGTCGACCGTCATGCCACCACTCGCCGAGACCGACGCGGTGTTGAAGGAGAACGCGCCGGGCGGGCCGATGTGCGGCGTGCCCAGCCGGCTGAAGAGAATCCGCAGCATCGCGTTGGCGTCGGTGGCGGTGCCGACCGTGGAGCGGGGGTCGGAACCCATGCGCTGCTGGTCGACGGCGATCGCGGTCGTCAGCCCGTCCAGCACGTCGACCTCGGGCCGGGCCAGGTTCGGCATGAAGCCCTGCAGGAAGGCGCTGTAGGTCTCGTTGATCAGCCGCTGCGACTCCGCCGCGATCGTGTCGAACACCAGCGAGCTCTTGCCCGAGCCGGAGACACCTGTGAACACCGTGAGCCGGCGCTTCGGGATCTCGATGCTGACGTCCCTGAGGTTGTTCTCGCGCGCGCCGTGCACGCGGATCACGTCATGGCTGTCGGCAACGTGCGGCCCGGGCGACTGTCTGTCCGTCGTCGTGGCCTTGCTCATGGTGCCTCCATCTGTCGGGCGGGGCTGCCGCGCTCGGACGATCTCGTTCCCCCGCGCCGGTCGCCGAGGGACGGCGCGGGGAATGCGGTGCGGGGGAGGGGAATGCGGTGCGGGGGACTACTGCGCCTTCAGCTGCTGGATGCGGACCATGTTGCCCGCGGGGTCGCGGAAGGCGCAGTCGCGAACGCCGTAGGGCTGGTCCACCGGCTCCTGGACCACCTCGGCGTCGCCCGCCTGCACCCGCTCGAAGGTGCCGTCGACGTCGGTGGTGGCCAGGACGATGCTGGCGTAGGTGCCCTTGGCCATCATCTCGGCGATGGTGCGGCTCTCGTCCTCGGTGATGCCGGGGTCGGCGGCCGGCGGGTGAAGCACGATGTTCGTGCCGGGCTGGCCGACGGGACCGACCGTGATCCAGCGCATGCTTTCGTATCCGACGTCGTTCCTGACTTCGAAACCGAGGGTGTCGCGGTAGAACGCCAGGGCGGCGTCCGGGTCGTCGTGCGGAAGGAAACTGGCGTGAATGTGAAGGTCCATGGCCATCACGCTAGTTTCGGCTCGGGGCGGGCGCTTCTCGATTCCTGACCGGTCTGGTGACCTGCTTCGCCACGCACGACGGAATGCCCGCCGTCGCGCGCGCCGCCTCGCGCCGGTAGGCACTGGGCGGCATGCCGACCAGCTCGGTGAAACGGGTGCTGAAGGTGCCCAGCGACGCGCAGCCGACCTCGAAGCACACCTCGGTGACACTGAGGTCGCCACGGCGCAGCAACGCCATCGCGCGCTCGATGCGCCGCGTCATGAGGTAGCTGTACGGCGACTCCCCGTACGCCTGCCGGAACTCACGGCTGAGGTGCCCGGCCGACATGTGCACACCTCGGGCGAGCGCCTCGACGTCCAGGGGCTGTGCGTACTCCCGGTCGATCCGGTCCTTGACCCGGCGCAGGCGGGCGAGGTCGCGCAGGTGCCGCGCCGGATCGGATCTGCTGCTGCTCACATGCGCGATCGTGTCACATGCGCCCGCGCATGCGGTCGGTTTCCGCGACAGAGCCCGCCGCCCCGGACCGGTCCCCGTCGGCTGCCGTAGATGTCGAACGATCCCCTCCACCATGCCGCGGGCGGCAGCACGCACAGGCGCCCGCCCGTCGTGATCCCCCTCCCCGCATCGGGGCCGGGTGCGGTCCGAGAGTTCCGCCGTCCTCGGTGCGTGAACGTTCCTGCTCGGTCTCAGACGCCTGCCGCCGCCGCGTCCGGCCGCTTCGCCAGGGCTGCCGCCGCCGCGCCCACCAGCCCGGCGTCGGTACCCATCTGGGCCGGAGACACGGCCAGGTGCTGGACGAAGGAGAGCGTCGCGTAGGCACTCAGGGCCTTGCGCAGGGGAGCGAAGAGGACCTCGCCCGCCTTGCCCACTCCCCCGCCGATGACGGCGATGTCGACCTCCACGAGGGTCGCCGTGGCGGCGATCCCGGCGGCCAGGGCCTGGGCGGCCCGCTCGAAGGAGGCCACGGCGACCGGGTCGCCGGCCCGCGCGGCGGCGGCCACCGCCGCGGCTGACGTGTCGCCGTCGGGGCCGGGCCGCCAGCCGTTCTCCAGTGCGCGCCGGGCGATGTTGGGGCCGCTCGCGATGCGCTCCACGCAGCCGTGCGAGCCGCACGGGCACAGGTCACCATCGAGGTCCACGCTGATGTGGCCGATGTGACCCGCGTTGCCGGTAGGCCCGGGGTGCAGCCGGCCGCCGAGCACCAGACCGCCGCCGACGCCCGTGGAGACGACCATGCACAGCGCGTTGTCGTGGCCGCGGGCGGCGCCCTGCCAGTGTTCGGCCGCCGTGATCGCCACTCCGTCGCCGATCAGCTCGACGGGCAGGTTCCCGGCCGCGGCCCGTACCCGGGCGACGAGTGGGTAGTGGCGCCAGCCGGAGACGTTCACCGGGCTCACCGTGCCCGCCGAGGCGTCCACGGGCCCGGCGCTGCCGATCCCGACGGCCGCGGCGCGTTCCCACAGCGGCGACGCGGTGAGCTCGCCGAGCACCTCCTCCACGGCCCGCATCACGGTCTCGCCATCCTCCCGGGCGGGCGTCGGCCGCTGGGTGCGGAGCAGGATCCGGCCGTGGCCGTCCACCAGAGCGCCGGCGATCTTGGTGCCGCCGATGTCGAGCGCGGCCACGAGGTCGGTGTGCATCAGTGTCGGATCTCCCCGTCAGCGATCAGAAAAACGCCGAGAACAGCCATCGAGCAGGGCGAACTGCGAACCGGCCGCGCGGCGTCACGTGGGCCGGAGATGGCGGTGGATAGTCTCCCCCGAGCCTGACAACGTTGTCCAGGCCCTATGCTCGAGGCCACATCCTCATACGAACCCGGGGACCGACGCACCCCGTGGACGACAGGACAGGACACCGTGCCCCAGACCCACCCGCGATCCGCAACGCGCTACGGCAACCGTCCGACCATGAAGGACGTGGCCGCCCGCGCCGGGGTCGGCCTCAAGACGGTCTCGCGGGTCGTGAACGGTGAGCCCGGGGTCACGCCGGAGACGGAGCGGCGGGTCCAGGAGGCGATCGACGCGCTCGGTTTCCGGCGCAACGACAGCGCCCGGGTGCTGCGCAAGGGACGTACGGCGAGCATCGGCCTGGTCCTGGAGGACCTCGCGGACCCGTTCTACGGGCCGCTGAGCCGGTCGGTCGAGGAGGTGGCCCGGGCCCACGGCGCACTGCTGATCAACGGCTCCAGCGCGGAGGACCCTGAGCGCGAGCAGGAACTGGTGCTGGCCCTGTGCGCGCGGCGGGTGGACGGGCTGGTGGTGATCCCGGCCGGTGACGACCACCGGTATCTGGAGCCGGAGCTCAAGGCCGGGGTCGCCACGGTGTTCGTGGACCGGCCGGCCGGACGCATCGACGCCGACGTGGTGCTGTCGGACAACTTCGGCGGCGCCCGCGACGGCGTCGCCCACCTCATCGCGCACGGGCACCGCCGGATCGGCTTCATCGGCGACATGCCCCGCATCCACACCGCCGCCGAGCGGCTGCGCGGCTACCGGGCCGCCATGGAGGACGCGGGCATACCGGTGGCGGACTCCTGGATGTCCCTCGGCGTCACCGATCCCGAGCGGGTGCGCGGGGCCGCCGAGGAGATGCTGTCCGGCCCGGACCCGGTCACCGCGGTCTTCGCGGGCAACAACCGGGTGACGGTCACCGTGATCCGCGTGCTCGCCGAGCAGACCCGCCGCGTCGCCCTGGTCGGCTTCGACGACATCGAGCTGGCCGACCTGCTCCAGCCGGGTGTCACGGTCGTCGCCCAGGACGCGGCGGACATCGGCCGCACCGCCGCGGAGCTCCTCTTCCGGCAACTGGACGGCACCCTGGTCACCCCCCAACGCATCGAGCTGCCGACCCGGCTGATCACCCGCGGCTCGGGCGAGATCCCCCCGGCGGACTGAGCGGCCCATGAACCACCCTGCGGATCGCACACTGCGCGCCCTCGGCCTCGCCGAGGCTCCGCGCGAGCGTCCTCTGCTGTACCCCGGGGCGTGGCCCACCGGTTCCGGGCTGCTCGACGGCGACCGCTTCCTGCCGCTGGAGCGGCTGGTGCACGACGACCGCACTCCGGTCCTCGCCATCGGCTCCAACGGCTGCCCGGGCCAGTTGCGGCACAAGATGCGGGAGTTCGGGATCATGTCGCCGCTCCCGATGGCGAAGGCCCGGGTGACCGGTGTCGACGCCGGGGTCTCGGCGCACGTGAGCCGCATGGGGTACGTCTCGGCCTCGCCGGTCAGCGCCCCGGACACGGTGCGCGACCTGTTCGTGCTCTGGCTGGACGCCCAGCAGCTGACGGTGATCGACGCGAGCGAGGGCGTGCCGGTGCCCGGCGGCAACTTCGACCGGGCCTGGCTGCCCGCGCCTGAGGTGCGCATCGACCTCGCGGACGGCCCCCGGCTGCCCGGTGTGTACGCGTACGTCAACCGGCACGGCGTGCTCCACGACGGCACGGGGACGCCACGTACCCACCCGGGCCAGCGCGAGCTGCTCACCGAACTGCTCCTCGGCCTGCCGCGCCTGCGGGAGCTGTTCGGCGTCGTGCCCGAGGAGTTCTGCGCACGGGCACGGGCCGACCGACGGTTGTGCGAGCGGGGCACGCGGCTGTTCGTCGAGGAGAAGCTGGTGACTGCCTCGGGGCTGGAGCGGTACGCGGCGGTGTCGGCGGGGCTCAGCAGACGGGGAGCCCCGGGACGGGCCCGTCGTTGTCGCCGCCCTTGATGTAGACGTCGCTGACCCAGACGTTCGTGTTGCCGCTGTCGTCGTCGGTCTTCGCCCACCAGACGTTGGTCCACTGGCCGTACGTCTCGCGGCGGCCCAGGTTCTGCTGGCAGTAGAAGTAGTTGGTGCCTGCGTTGAGGATGCCGGCCTTGGTGCCGGAGGCGGTGCGGGAAGCGGCGGTCTTCCAGACCTGGCAGTTGTACTTGCCGCCGCCGATGGCGTGGCAGACCGGGGCCGGGGCGGTCGAACCACCGCCCGCCGTGACGCCGGTGCCGGAACTGTCGGTGGTGCCACCGCCCGACGTCCCACCGGTCGTGTCGCCGGTGGTGCCGCCGGAGGACTTGGCGGGGGCCGAGGTGGCGGGCCGGCCGGAGGACTCGGGCTCCTTTGTGCCAGGCTCCCCGGAAGGGGCCTTGCCCTTCTCGTCGCCCTGCTGCGTGGGCCTGAGCGCGTTCGAACCGGCATCTGCGGGACCGGGTTCGGAGGCGGCGGCGTCGGCTCGGGTGCCCTGTTCCGTGCCGCCCGAGTCCCGGAGCAGGGCGACCGTGGCGCCGGCCACCGCGAGGACGATGGTGACGGCCGCGGCGACGAGGAGGACGCGGGTCTTCTTGCGCCCGGGGGCGGGGCGGGGGTTCATCGGGCCGGTGGGGTCGGAGGGCCCGGCGGCGTTGCCACCCGGGCCGGCCGGGCCGAAGCCCTGGGTGCCCGTCCCGCCCTGGCCCGCCGCTCCTGGCGCACCGGCAGCCCCGGGAACCGCCGCCGAGGCGAACCCGGGCGTGCCCTGGCCCTCATGGGGCCCGGCGGCACCCGGCTGCGACTGCTGCGGTGGTCCGAACCCCGGCGGTACCGAGGGAACGCTGCGCTCGGTCTCGGGGCGCGGAGGCGATGCCGCGGGACGCCGTAGTGCTGACGTCGGCGTGTCCCTTCCGCCCGAGTCCGCGACCGACTGCAGGAGTTCACGGGCCCGGTCGGCCTCCGGGCGGGACTCGGGGCGCTTGTCCAGCAGTTGATGGAGGACGGGGCCGAGCGGACCGGCGCGGTGGGTCTCCGGGAGCGGCTCGGTGACGATCGCGGTGAGTGTGGAGAACGTGGAGGTCCGGCGGAAGGGCGAGGCACCCTCGACGGCCGCGTACAGGGTGGCGCCCAGGGCCCAGATGTCGGAGGCCGGTCCCGGGTGGGCGCCTTGGGCGCGCTCGGGGGCCAAGTAGTCGAGGGAGCCGACGAGTTCGCCGCTGCGGGTGAGGCGCGTGGCCGAACCGTCGCCCGGGTCGTCCATGGTGGCGATGCCGAAGTCGGTGAGGACGACCCGGCCCGAGCGGTCGAGCAGGATGTTGCCGGGCTTCACGTCGCGGTGCAGCACGCCCACCCGGTGGGCGGCGGCCAGCGCGTCCATGACCTTGGCGCCGATCCCGGCGGCCTCGCGCGGCTCCAGCGGGCCGCGGTCGCGCAGGACGTCGTCCAGGGACGGTCCGTCGACCAGTTCCATGACGATGAGCGGGCGGTCGTCGACCTGGGCGATGTCGTGCACGGCGATGACGCCGGGGTGGCGGACCCGGGCCGCCGCACGCGCCTCGCGCCGCATGCGCACGTGCAGGTCCGCCAGTTCGGGACCGGCCGCGTCGGTGTAGGTGCGCAGTTCCTTGACGGCGACCTCGCGGCCGAGGACCTCGTCGACGGCCTTCCAGACGACTCCCATGCCGCCCCGGCCCAGCTGGGCCGCGACACGGTAACGCCCCGCCAGCAGCCGGCCGGCCCCGTCCGCCTGCCCGTACTCCCCCGTTGACACCGCTGCCCCGTTCCTGTGACCCACCGGATGCGCTGACACGCCTGTACGTGGCGTACAGACTACGGGGCGGCGGTGCCGGCGACAGCCGGTGAGGACGGCTGTGACACTGACGGTACGTGCCCACCGGGACCGTCAGGCGGATGCCGTCAGGTCTCCCCGCCGGGGCACCGCGAAGCTCTCCAGATCGGCGCGGGTCAGTCCGGTCAGCCGGGCGACCTCCCCGATGTCCAGGGCGCCGCAGTCCAGGCCGCGCAGCAGATAACCGCTGAGGGCCTTGGCGGTGGCGGGTTCGTCCATGACGTCGCCGCCGGTGCGGTTGGCATAGCGGGCGAGCCGTGCGGCGGCCTGCTCGAAGCCCTCGCGGTAGAAAGCGAAGACGGCCGCGTAGCGGGTGGGGATGTGGCCCGGGTGCATGTCCCAGCCCTGGTAGTAGGCACGGGCCAGGGCGCGGCGGGTGAGGCCGTAGTGCAGCCGCCAGGCGGCGTGCACCTTCTCGGTGGTGCCGATGGGCAGGACGTTGGTGGAGCCGTCCGAGACGCGGACGCCCGTACCGGCCGCGGCGACCTGCATGACGGCCTTGGCGTGGTCGGCGGCGGGGTGGTCACTGGCCTGGTGGGCGGCGGAGACGCCGAGGCAGGCGCTGTAGTCGAAGGTGCCGTAGTGCAGTCCGGTGGCGCGGCCCTCGGCGGCCTGGATCATGCGGGCGACGGTGGCGGTGCCGTCGGCGGCGAGGATGGACTGGCTGGTCTCGATCTGGATCTCGAAGCCGATCCGGCCGGGTTCGAGGCCGTGTGTCTTCTCGAAGGCGTCCAGCAGCCGTGCCATGGCGGTGACCTGCTCGGCGTACGTCACCTTCGGCAGGGTGAGCACCAGCCCGGCGGGCAGGCCGCCGGCCTCCAGCAGGCCGGTGAGGAAGATGTCGAGGGTTCGGATGCCCCGGGCGCGTACGGGCGCTTCCATGCATTTCATCCGGATGCCCATGTACGGGGCTGCGGTGCCGTCCTCGTACGCCTCGGCGATGATCCGGGCGGCGCGGGCGGCGGCCTGGTCCTCCTCGTCGTCGGGGCGGTTGCCGTAGCCGTCCTCGAAGTCGACGCGCAGGTCCTCGACGGGCTCGCGCTCCAGCTTGGCGCGCACGCGCGCGTGGACGGGCCCGGCGAGCTCCTCGGAGAGTCCGAGGACGGCAGCGAGGGACGCGGCGTCGGGAGCGTGCTCGTCGAGGGCGGCGAGGGCCCGGTCGCCCCAGGTGCGGATGGTGTCGGCGGCGAAGACGTCGCCGGGGACGTAGACGGTGTGCACGGGCTGCCGGGTGGCGGCGTCTCCCGGGTAGCGGCGCTCCAGTTCCGCGTCGACGGGGGCGAGGGAGGCGCCGATCTCCTCGCTGATGGCACCCGCGAGACTCGTCGCCACGTTCTCCTGCCGGCCCTGCCCCATTCCACACCCTCCATCTTCCGTAAAGCGGAATCAGTAATCCGCAGAGCGAAGCTAACTGCCGATCTTCACCCTGGTCAACACCGTCTTGAGGTGGGATTCCCCATGCTCGACCTTTGATCACTGCCGACCGGCCCTCTTCTTCCGTATACAGAAGGCAAGCTTCATCCTGACGTGCAAGGGGAGGGAGACCACGTGCCGAACGAGGTCGGAGTGACGCGCCGCCACGGGCTCAAGGCAGTGGCGGCCGCCGCCGTCGCAGGACCGCTGCTCACCACCGCGGGCCCCCCACAGCTCGCTTCCGCCCGCGAGCACGCGGGCGCCCTGAACGTCATGACGTTCAACGTGCGCTTCGCGACCGTCGTCGACTCGACACCGCGCTGGGCCGTGCGCCGACCGGTGATGCGAGAGCTGCTGCGCCGCGAGCGACCGCACGTCATCGGCACCCAGGAAGGGCTGTACCAGCAACTGCGCATGATCGAGACGGATCTCGGCGAGCACTACGACTGGATCGGCACCGGACGCGGGGGCGGCAGCAAGGACGAGTTCATGGCGATCTTCTACGACACGCGCAGACTCGACCCGATCGAGTTCGACCACTTCTGGCTGTCCGACACCCCGTACGCGATCGCCTCGAACACCTGGGACGCGGACTGGCTGCGCATGGTGACCTGGGTGCGTTTCGCCGATCGCGCCGACGGGGGACGGGAGTTCTACGTCCTCAACACCCATCTGGACAGCGTCAGCCAGTACGCCCGGGAACGCTCGGCGGGGCTCATCGGCGAGACGATCGCCGGGTGGGACCGGTCGTCACCGGTCATCGTCACCGGCGACTTCAACGCGGCCGCCCACGACAACCGGGTGTACGACCTCATGCTGGACATCGGGCTGGTGGACGCCTGGGACGCGGCGGCGTCGCGGGGCCCGGAGTACGGGACGTACCACGGCTACCGGAGGCCCAGGCCCGGCGGGCGGCGGATCGACTGGATCCTCACCACGCCCGGGGTGACCACACACTGGGCCGGGATGAACACCTTCAGCGCGGACGGGACGTATCCGAGCGACCATCTGCCGGTGCAGGCCTCGATGACCCTGGGATGAGAAGAGGCCCCCGTGACCGTTCGTGCGGTCACGGGGGCCTTCTGCAGCCCGGGTCGATCAGCCCTTGCGGGTCTTGATCTCCTCGGTCAGGGCCGGGACCACGTCGAACAGGTCGCCGACGACGCCGTAGTCGACGAGGTCGAAGATCGGGGCCTCGGCGTCCTTATTGACCGCCACGATCGTCTTCGAGGTCTGCATACCGGCGCGGTGCTGGATCGCGCCGGAGATGCCGTTGGCGATGTACAGCTGCGGCGAGACGGACTTGCCGGTCTGGCCGACCTGGTTGGTGTGCGGGTACCAGCCGGCGTCCACCGCGGCACGCGAGGCACCGACGGCCGCGCCGAGGGAGTCGGCGAGCGCCTCGATGATCGCGAAGTTCTCCGCGCCGTTGACGCCACGGCCACCGGATACCACGATCGCGGCCTCGGTCAGCTCCGGGCGGCCCGTCGACTCACGCGGCGTACGGCCGGTGACCTTGGTGCCGGTGGCCTGTGCGGAGAAGGACACGGACAGGGCCTCGACCGCACCGGCGGCCGGAGCCGGCTCGACGGCCGCGCTGTTGGGCTTGACCGTGATGACCGGGGTGCCCTTGGAGATGCGGGACTTGGTGGTGAAGGACGCGGCGAACACCGACTGCGTGGCCACCGGGCCGGCCTCGCCGGCCTCCAGGTCGACGGCGTCGGTGATGATGCCCGAACCGATGCGCAGCGCCAGACGGGCGGCGATCTCCTTGCCCTCGGCGGAGGACGGGACCAGCACGGCGGCCGGGGACACGGCCTCGACCGCGGCCTGCAGGGCGTCCACCTTCGGTACGACCAGGTAGTCGGCGTACTCGGAGGCCTCGTGCGTGAGGACCTTGACCGCGCCGTGCTCGGCGAGCGTGGCGGCGGTGTCACCGGCGCCGCCTCCCAGCGCGACGGCGACCGGCTCGCCGACGCGGCGGGCCAGGGTCAGCAGCTCCAGGGTGGGCTTGCGGACGGCGCCGTCCACGTGGTCGACGTAGACGAGAACTTCAGCCATGGGACTTCTTCTCTCCTGCTTGCGAAAGATGAGGGGCGGTCAGCGAAATGCCGGGCTCAGATGAACTTCTGGCCCGCGAGGAACTCAGCGAGCTGCTTGCCGCCCTCGCCCTCGTCCTTGACGATCGTGCCCGCGGTACGGGCCGGACGCTCGTTGGCGCCGTCGACCGTGGTGTAGGAGCCCTCCAGGCCGACCTCCTCGGCCTCGATGTCGAGGTCGGACAGGTCCCAGGACTGAACCGGCTTCTTCTTGGCCGCCATGATGCCCTTGAAGGACGGGTAGCGCGCCTCGCCCGACTGGTCGGTCACCGACACGACCGCCGGCAGGGAGGCCTCGAGGTTCTCGGAGGCGGCGTCGCCGTCGCGGCGGCCCTTGACCGTGCCGTCCTCGACCGAGACCTCGGACAGCAGGGTCACCTGCGGGACACCCAGGCGCTCGGCGAGCAGCGCGGGGACGACGCCCATGGTGCCGTCGGTGGAGGCCATGCCGGAGATGACCAGGTCGTAGCCGGCCTTCTCGATCGCCTTGGCCAGGACCAGGGAGGTGCCGATGGCGTCGGTGCCGTGGATGTCGTCGTCCTCGACGTGGATCCCCTTGTCGGCGCCCATGGACAGCGCCTTGCGCAGCGCGTCCTTGGCGTCCTCGGGGCCCACCGTCAGGACGGTGACCTCCACGTCATCGTCGGAGTTCTCGGAGATCTGCAGCGCCTGCTCGACCGCGTACTCGTCGAGCTCGGAGAGCAGACCGTCCACGTCGTCCCGGTCGACGGTCAGGTCATCGGCGAAGTGCCGGTCGCCAGTGGCGTCGGGCACGTACTTCACAGTGACAACGATCCTCAAGCTCACGCCGGCTCTCCTACTGCATCGTCATTTCTCGGCTGCCTCTTGCAGGCAGCATAGGTGCCTCAAGCGGCCGATCCCGGTCGGGGCAACCCACGCTCCGAGCGAAATATTACTCGTCAGTACACCCAGTTCGTTCCCGCTAAGCAAGCGCTTTGAACTGTGACCTTCGCAACGCAGCGTAACCGGAACTCGACGGTCACGCAGCCCGGGGGACACGCCGCTCAGTCGCACAGACGCTGGAAACGTCCCTGGTGGTAGAGGAGCGGGCGGCCGGTGCCCGTGGGGTCGCCGTGCACGACCTCCGCGATCACGATGCGGTGGTCCCCGGCGGGCACGCGGGCGACGACCCGGCCGACCAGCCAGGCGAGCACACCGTCGAGCACGGGGACGCCCTCGGGCCCCTCCCGCCAGCCGGTGGGCGGGCCGAAGCGGTCGGCTCCGCTGCGGGCGAAGGTGGCGGCCAGCTCCTGCTGGTGCTCGCCGAGGATGTGGACGCCGACGTGGCCGGCCTCCGCGATCGCGGGCCAGCTGGACGCGCCGGTTCCGATGCCGAAGGAGAGCAGGGGCGGCTCGGCGGAGACGGAGGCCAGGGACGTGGCGGTGAAGCCCACCGGACCGGCGTCACCACGGGCGGTGATGACGGCGACTCCCGCCGCGTGCCGCCGGAAGACCGAGCGCAGGAGGTCGGTCGTGGTGAGAAGGTCCGCAGGCATGGGGTCAGGCTGACGATAAATGGTTCGCGCAGTCAAGTTGGTTCCGTGATGTGGGAGATGGCTCACTGCCGGGGTCGCGTCCCTCACACCGCCTCCCCCAGGGCGGCGAACACGTCCGCCTTGCGGGGCTGCCCGGCGGCCCGCCGCACCACCCGGCCGTCCGCGTCGAGCACCAGCACGGTCGGGGTCTTGAGGATGTCCAGTCGCCGCACGAGATCCAGGTGCGCCTCGGCGTCGATCTCGACGTGGGTCACGCCCGGGACCAGGGCGGCGACCTCGCGCAGGACACGCCGGGTCGCCCGGCAGGGCGCGCAGAACGCGCTGGAGAACTGTACGAGCGTGGCCCGCTCACCGGGTCGCACGCCCAGCTCCGCCACATCGAGCCGATTCCCTTCGTCCCGCCCGCGCATCCGCACCCTCCCGACCCTCCCGCTCCGCCGCTCGTGCGGCACTCCGTAGGCGCTCGCCGCCGCGAGCACCAGGACGCACACCATCCGTCCCGTCCTCACCTGCTGCAAGCGCTCACGAGACCGCGAAGATTCCCGCCCCTCAGGCGTGCCCCGCTGCGGAATGCCTGGCACCCGTGGACATCGAAGGGAGAGGGCCTCGTTTCGGGCGGCCGTCACGGCCGTCGTCCTGGAAGCCGGAGATCGCGACGGCCGGCGCCGCGCTCGCCGCCGCCTCCCAGAATGCGGCATTCGGGTACTGCCTGGGGTGCGAGTTGCGCCTGCTCGTGCGGTGCGTGACGGTGCGTCCGGAGTAATGCGGGGGTAAAAGCACGAGGTGGGATCCGGGAGACGACGTGACGAGAATCTCGTCGACTGCGGGCGCGAGGACTGGCTACCCGGCCGTTCTTGGGGCACGATCTGCGACAAGCCGTAAACCTACGGCTGCGTAACTTGTCCGCTGGGAATCCCTTCCCAGGCAGAGCAGGAAGGGTCCGAACCGCCCATGGCAGAGCTCGTCTACCGTCCCGTCGTCGGTTTCGCCCGCACGCTGTTCAAGGTGTGGGACCTCAAGATCGACTGCCAGGGTTCGGAGAACATCCCGCGCTCGGGCGGCGCCGTGCTGGTGAGCAACCACATCAGCTACCTGGACTTCGTCTTCAACGGCCTGGCGGCGCTGCCGCAGAAACGTCTCGTGCGGTTCATGGCGAAGGAGTCCGTGTTCCGGCACCGGATCTCCGGCCCGCTGATGCGCGGGATGAAGCACATCCCCGTGGACCGCAAGCAGGGCGAGGCGGCGTACGCGCACGCTCTGGACTCGCTGCGGTCGGGTGAGATCGTCGGGGTCTTCCCGGAGGCCACGATCTCGCAGTCGTTCACGCTGAAGAGCTTCAAGTCGGGCGCCGCGCGCCTCGCACAGGAGGCCGGCGTCCCGCTGATCCCGATGGCGGTGTGGGGCACGCAGCGACTGTGGACCAAGGGCCACCCGCGCAACTTCAAGCGCAGCCACACCCCCATCACGATCCGGGTGGGCGAGGCGATCGAGGCTTCCCGCGACAAGTACGCGGGCGCGATCACGCGTCAGGTACGCGGGCGCGTCCAGGAGCTCCTGGAGGCCGCCCAGCGCGCCTACCCGGTACGCCCGAAGGGCCCGGACGACACCTGGTGGATGCCGGCGCACCTCGGCGGCACGGCTCCGACGCCGGAGCAGGTGCGGGAGGCGGAGGCGCACTGACGCCCGGGCGGTCCCGGCCCGGGAGGAGGGCCGCGGAGCGCGTGCGTCGATGCCCTCAGAGTGCGGTGGGCAGCGTCTGCCACAGAGAGGCCCGGTCGGGTGCCGCTTTGAGGGCTTCGAGCACCACAGGATGTGGTGCGGCGTACAGGACTGGATGGTCCAGCTCACCCGATGCCGGGTCGGGCGTGAAGGCGAGCCGCTCACCGTCCAGGGAGAACCGCGCGTCCACACCCGGCTTGTTGCCGCGCGGGTCCTGCCGGTGCCAGGCGCCGTTGAACCGCACGGCGACCAGGCCGTGCACCTCCTCGAACTTCTGGTAGCACAGCGCGGTCGGGATGTCCTCGGCCCGCAGCAGCGCGGCCAGCGCGTGGGCCTTGGCGTAGCAGATGCCGGTGCGCTGTCCCAGGACGTCGGAGGCGCGCCAGGTGACGCGGGGGTCACCGGCATCGTGTGAGTGCGGGATGGCGTCGCGCACGAACTCGAACGCCGCCTGCGCATACTCATACGAGTCCGCCACGCCGTCGGCGAGTTTCGCGGCGGTCTCCCGGACGAGCGGATGATGATGGTCCATGACCTCGTCAGCGGCCAAGTACGCGGAGAGGTCCGGGGTTTCCTGGATCAGCTGCATGCACGCAGAGCATAGGGAGTGGCCCGCTCGCCAGTCAATCAATTTTCCCTGTAGTGCATATCTATGCATAGAGGAGAACGGTTCGAACACCGCCGCCCCCGCCCCGCCAGTCATCCTTGACGACGATCCCGAGCTGAGCATCAGGAAGTACGGCCCGGACCTGCGCGACCACAGCGCGCGGATCGTCGTCAACGGCTGACCAGGGGCGGGGAGGTGGCCCTAGCGGGCCATCTCCTCCTTCAGTGCCGCCAGGAACGCGTCCACGTCCTCCTCGGCCGTGTCGAAGGCGCACATCCAGCGGACGTCGCCCGCGGCCTCGTCCCAGAAGTAGAAGCGGAACCGCTTCTGCAGGCGCTCGCTCACGTCGTGCGGCAGGCGGGCGAACACCGCGTTGGCCTGCACCGGATAGAGGATCTCCACTCCGTGCACGGCCCGCACGCCCTCGGCGAGGCGCTGGGCCATCTCGTTGGCGTGCCGGGCGTTACGCAGCCACAGGTCCCGGGCGAGCAGGGCCTCCAGCTGCACCGACACGAACCGCATCTTGGAGGCGAGCTGCATGGACAGCTTGCGCAGATGCTTCATGTGGCTGACGGCGTCCTGGTTGATCACCACGACCGCCTCACCGAACAGGGCGCCGTTCTTCGTGCCGCCCAGGGAGAGGATGTCGACGCCGACCGCGTTGGTGAGCGTCCGCATCGGGACGTTCAGGGTGGCAGCGGCGTTGGCCAGCCGGGAGCCGTCCAGGTGCACCTTCATGCCGTGCGCGTGGGCGTGCTCGCACAGGGCGCGTATCTCGTCCGGCGTGTAGAGCGTGCCCAGTTCGGTGGCCTGGGCGATGGAGACGACCTGCGGCATCGCGCGGTGCTCGTCGTCCCAGCCGTACGCTTGCCGGTCGATCAGCTCGGGCGTGAGCTTACCGTCGAGTGCCGGGACGGTGAGCAGCTTCAGGCCGCCGACCCGCTCGGGCGCGCCGCACTCGTCGACGTTGATGTGCGCGCTCTCGGCGCAGATCACCGCGCCCCAGCGGTCGGTGACCGCCTGGAGCGCGACGACGTTGGCGCCGGTGCCGTTGAAGACCGGGAACGCCTCCGCGGTGGGCCCGAAGTGGCTGCGGACCAGGTGCTGGAGGTTCTCGGTGTAGGCGTCCTCGCCGTAGGCGACCTGGTGCCCGCCGTTGGCCAGGGCCAGCGCGGCGAGCACCTCCGGGTGGGCGCCGGCGTAGTTGTCGCTGGCGAAACCGCGGACTTCGGGGTCGTGATGGCGACGGGCGTCGGTCTTCGGGGGGTTCACGGCTTCTCGGTGAGCCACAGACGGTTTCCGTTCACTTCGGCGGCGGGCTTCTCCCAGACCCCGATGATGGCCTCGGCCAGGTCCTTGACGTCGGTGAAGCCCGCGAACTTCGCGTTGGGGCGCTCGGCGCGCATCGCGTCGTGCACCAGTGCCTTGACCACCAGGATCGCAGCCGCCGAGGTCGGACCCTCGGCGCCCCCGGCCTTGCGGAAGTAGTCGGCCATGGCCAGCGTCCACGCCTCGGCCGCCGCCTTGCCGGCGGCGTACGCGGCGTTGCCCGCGGTGGGCTTGCTGGCGCCCGCCGCGCTGATCAGCACGTACCGGCCGCGGTCGCTGCGCTGGAGCGCCTCGTGGAAGGCGAGGGAGGTGTGCTGCACGGTGCGGACGAGCAGCATCTCCAGGAAGTCCCAGTCGTCGAGACTGGTCCGGGTGAAGGTCTCGCTGCCGCGCCAGCCGCCGACGAGGTGGACCAGGCCGTCGACGCGGCCGAACTCCTTCTCGGTGCGGGCGGCCCAGTTCCGGGTGGACTGCAGGTCGAGCAGGTCGACCGTCTCGCCCGTGACGGCCGCGCCGCCGGAGGCGTACCGCGCGGCGTCCACGGCCTCCGCCAGGCGCTCGGGGTCGTTGTCCGCGCCTACGACCGTCGCACCCGCCTCGGCGAGCCGACGCAGCGCGGCCCGGCCGGCGGGTCCGCCCGCGCCGGCCACCGCGATCACCGCACCGCTGAGAGCTCCGTTCCCCGCCATGTTCTTCGCCTCCTGCTGAGCAGTGGTCTCGGTGCTGCGGTCGCTCACGCGGCGATCCGCTCGGCGCCGTCCGCCGTGATGCCCTTGGCGGAGGCGATCACGTTCTTCAGCTTCTTGGACAGTGCCTCATAGAACATGCTCAGCGGAAACTCGTCCGGAAGCACGTCATCGACGAGTTTCCGCGGCGGCTGCGTCAAGTCCAGGGCGTCGGGGCCCTTGGCCCACTTGGATCCCGGGTGCGGGGAGAGGTAGGTGGAGACCAGCTCGTACCCGGCGAACCAGTGGACGAGCTTGGGGCGGTCGATGCCGTCGCGGTACAGCTGCTCGATCTCTCCGCACAGCTGGTTGGTGACCTGCGGGGCGCGCTCCCAGTCGATGGAGAGCTTGTTGTCGGTCCAGCGCACCACATCGTGCTTGTGCAGGTAGGCAAAGAGGAGCTGGCCGCCGAGGCCGTCGTAGTTGCGGACCCGCTCGCCGGTGACCGGGAAGCGGAACATGCGGTCGAAGAGGACCGCGACCTGGACGTCGCGGGCCTGCTGGACGCCGTCCTGTGCGAGCTTCACGGCCTCCTTGAAGGCGGTGAGGTCGCACCGCAGCTCCTCCAGGCCGTACATCCAGAACGGCTGGCGCTGCTTGATCATGAACGGGTCGAAGGGCAGGTCGCCGTGGCTGTGGGTGCGGTCGTGGACCATGTCCCACAGGACGAACGCCTCCTCGCAGCGCCTCTGGTCGTGGACCATCGCGGCGATGTCCTCGGGCAGCTCCAGGCCGAGGATGTCGACGGCGGCGTCGGTGACCCGGCGGAAGCGGGCGGCCTCGCGGTCGCAGAAGATGCCACCCCAGGTGAACCGCTCCGGGGCCTCGCGCACGGCGATGGTCTCGGGGAACAGGACCGCCGAGTGGGTGTCGTAGCCGGCCGTGAAGTCCTCGAAGGTGATGCCGCAGAACAGCGGGTTGTCGTAACGGGTGCGCTCCAGCTCGGCCAGCCAGTCCGGCCAGACCATGCGCAGCACGACCGCTTCGAGGTTGCGGTCCGGGTTGCCGTTCTGCGTGTACATCGGGAAGACGACCAGGTGCTGGAGGCCGTCCGCGCGGTTCGCGGCGGGCTGGAAGGCCAGCAGCGAGTCGAGGAAGTCGGGCACCTGGAAGCCGCTGTCGGCCCACCGGGCCAGGTCCTTGGCCAGGGCCTCGTGATAGGCGCGGTCGTGCGGGAGCAGCGCGGAGAGCTCCAGGACCGCGTCCGTGACCTGGCGGACGGCCAGCTCGGCGTCGGCCGGGTCGGGTGCGCCCTCGGCGTCGAAGTCGATCGACCCGTCCTTGGACTGCCATGGCCGGATCCGCTCCACGGCATCCTTGAGCACGGGCCACGCAGGGTGCTCCACCACCCTGACCACGGGAGGAACCGTTTCCTCCGAACCCACCTGCACAAGAATTTCCGTCATGCCCCATCCTTCACGGGAGAATCTCACGTATACAGACCGTATACACACGAGGTTCCTCCTAGCAAGGGCCATCTCGGGAAAATATCCTGCTACCCCCCCGACTTCGCCGCATTTTTTCCTGCCGGTCACGCTTCTGCCCTTATCCGCGCCGGCCATGCCCTCACCCTCTGCACGAGGTGGGTGCAGGCGATACCGTCAGGTGGGCCGTCAGGCCTTCTTCCCACTGCCGCCTGTCGACGGAAGAGAGTCGTGTCTTGAACTTCCTCACCATCGGTCACCGCGGAGTCATGGGTGTGGAGCCCGAGAACACCCTCCGGTCCTTCGCCGCCGCCCAGGAGGCGGGCCTCGACGCCATCGAACTCGATCTGCACCTGAGCAAGGACGGCGCGCTCGTCGTCATGCACGACACGGACGTGGATCGCACGACCGACGGCACGGGGCCGATCGCCGAGAAGACCCTCGCCGAGCTGCGCGCCCTGGACGCCGGCCGGGGCGAACGGGTGCCGGTCTTCGAAGAGGTGCTGGAGGCCGTTCAGGCACCGCTCCAGGCGGAGATCAAGGACGTACAGGCGGCGCGGGCGCTGGCCGAGGTGATCAACCGGCGCGGGCTGGCCGGCCGGGTGGAGGTGTCCTCGTTCCACGACGAGGCGATCGCCGAGATCGCCCGGCTGGTGCCGGACGTGCGCACCGCGCTGATCGCGAGCCGCTACGGCACCGACATCGTGGAGCGCGCCGTCGAAGCCGGGGCCGCGACCGTCTGCCTGAACATCCGCCGGCTCACCCTCGAGGTCGTGGAGCGGGCCCGCAAGGCCGACCTGAGGATCATCGGCTGGGTGGTGAACACGCAGGACCATCTGCGTCTCGTACGGGCCTTCGGTCTGGACGGGGCGACCACCGACCACCCGGACATCAAGCGCACCGGCCGTTTCACGGCGTAGGGCCCGTCGGGGACCGGCACAGGTCGCTAGGCGAGCTCCTTGACCAGCAACTCGAACCTCAGGTCGTCGCGCTGCGGGATACCGAAGCGCTCGTCGCCGTACGGGAACGGGGTCGTCCGTCCCGTACGGCGGTAACCGCGCCGCTCGTACCAGGCGATGAGGTCCTCGCGTACGGAGATCACGGTCATGTGCATCTCCCTCACGCCCCAGGTCGCCCGGGCCTGCCGCTCCGCCTCCGCGATGATCACCTTGCCGAGACCGGCGCCCTGGAGCCGGGGGCTGACCGCGAACATGCCGAAGTAGGCGTGGTCTCCGCGGTGTTCGAGCTGGCAGCAGGCGACGATCCGGCCCTCCCGCTCGACGGTCAGCAACCGGCTGTCGGGTGACTTGATGACGCCCAGCACACCCTCCGGGTCGATCCGCTGCCCTTCCAGGAGGTCCGCCTCGGTGGTCCACCCGGCCCGGCTGTCGTCGCCCCGGTACGCCGACTCGATCAGGGCGACCAGATCGTCCACATCGGCGTCCCCGGCGTCCCGGAAGGTCAGTGCGGTGGCGGCGGTCTCCATGGGCGTACGTCTCCGTCTCGCGGCGAGGCTCGGGCAGGGACGAGCCTAAGGGGTCCCCGCACTTCACCGGGCCCGCCCGCATCGCGCGGCCTGGCACCTCGCCTCGCAAGGGGCCGGACCACGCGACCTCATCGGAACTCATGGTGCAAAGCCCCCCTGACGCCGCCACTAAGCTCCGCCGCATGGTGCATGTACTCAGCAGCCGGATCCTGCTCCGCCCCACCGACCCCGAGCGGTCCCGGGCCTTCTACGGCGAACAGCTCGGTCTCGCGGTCTACCGCGAGTTCGGCACGGGTCCCGAGCGCGGCACGGTCTACTTCCTGGGCGGCGGTTACCTGGAGGTCGCGGGCCGGTCCGAGACTCCTCCCGCGCCCGCCGTGCGGCTGTGGCTGCAGGTCGACGACGCGGCGGCGGCGCAGGAGGAGCTGCGGGCGAAGGACGTGGAGATCGTGCGGCCGCCGGTGAAGGAGCCCTGGGGGCTGGTCGAGATGTGGATCGCGGACCCGGACGGGACGCCGATCGTGCTGGTGGAGGTCCCGGCGGACCATCCGCTCCGCTACCGGCCGGGCATCTGAGTCACCCGGGGTGGTGCTCGTGGGCGAGCAGCCACTGCTCCAGGCCGGTGCCGTGCCGCGCGGGGTCGATGTGCAGGTTGCCGATGTCGGCGAGGCCGGCCACGCGGACGTGACGCTCCGGGCGGGCCAGGGACGTGTCGATCTCGACGAAGCCGAGGGCCCGCCCGTCGGCGCGGTAGCGCAGCAGGTGGGCCGCGGCGACGACGTACTCGCGCTGCTCGGCGACGAGCGTCGTCGGCTCGGCGACCCACGGGTCGGTGATGAACTCGCCGGGCTGCCGCTCCAGGCCGCTGAGGACGGTGTTCACCGAGACGGAGACGCCGGGGACGCCGGCCGCCGCATGCGTGTTGACCAGGTCGGTGAGCTGGTCGCGGTCGGCGCGGCGGAAGGGGCGCACCTCGGGCGCGGGCATGGGGTACCTCCGGGCGGGGCGAAGGAGCTGGAGGCCGCCACGCGGTGCGGTACGGGGCGAGGGTACGCCGGGCCTGTACCGCACACCACCGGGTTTCCCGGATGGCAGCCGGCCCGGGCGGCGGCTTAGCGTGCTTGAGGGGGTCTCCTGCGGAAGGAACGCCATGAAGCTCGACGCACCGGTGACCGGCGGCCCCTGCTGGACCGAGCTGGGGACCAGCGACCTGGAGGCGGCCCGGCGGTTCTACACGCGGCTGTTCGGCTGGCGGCCCGAGACGGACCCGCGTCAGGAGGCGGGCGGCTACACGATCGCGCGTCTCGATGGCGCGGCGGTCGCCGCGCTCACCCCGCTGTACCAGCCGTCGCAGCCGGTCGCATGGAACGTGTCGTTCGCGGTGACCGACGCGGAGGCCGCTGCCGAGACGGTGGCGGAGGCGGGCGGGACGGTGCTGTCCGGCCCGATGGACGTGTTCGACGCGGGCCGTTTCGTCGTGGCCGCCGATCCTGGCGGTGCCGTGTTCCAGCTGTGGCAGGCGGGGACCTTCCCGGGCGCCGGGCTGTTCAACGCGCCGGGCGCGCTGGGCTGGGTCGAGCTGTTCACCCGGGATCCGGAGCAGGCCGTGGCCTTCTACACCCAGGTGTTCGACTGGACCGTCAACGCCTCGGAGCGGTACACCCAGTGGGGTCTCGACGGTGCGGACTTCGGCGGCATGGTGACGATGGACGACAAGTTCCCGCCCGAGGTGCCGCCCCACTGGCTGCCGTACTTCGCCGTGGCCGACGTGGACGCCACGACCGCCGTCGTCCAGCGGCACGGCACGGTCCTGATGGTGCCGACGACCGTGCCCGACGGTCCGCGCATCGCGGTGCTGCGGGATCCGCAGGGGGCGATGTTCGGGGTGTATCCGGCCGGCTACGACACCTGAAGCGCATCTGACGCGCATCGGACGCGACGGGGTGTGGCCGCGGGACCGGCCGTGCTGGAGCCGGTCGGTGCTTCAGGACCGCAGCCCACCCAGCCGGCCCTCCAGCTGCCCCAGCAACTCCCCCAGCAACGTGGCGAGTTCGCCCTGCTCCGGACCGTCCATGCCGGACAGCACGGCCGTCTCGTAGGCGAGCTGGGCGGGCAGGATGCCGTCGACCAGGTCGCGTCCGGCGTCGGTGAGGCGGAGGTGGACGACCCGGCGGTCGCGGGTGTCACCGCGCCGTTCGACCAGTCCGCGCTCGGACAGCTGCTTGAGCCGTTTGGTGACGGCGGCGCCCGAGGAGAAGGTCTCCCGGGCCAGCTCTCCGGGTGTCAGTTCGAGCCCGGTGCGGCGCAGCGCGCCGAGCACGTCGAACTCGGGGCGGCTGAGGCCCGCCCGGCGCAGGGGAGCGTCCTCGGCCTGCTGGAGCAGGGCGGCGCAGCGGTTGATCCGGCCGATGATCTCCATCGGGCCGGTGTCGAGACCCGGGTGCACGGCCCGCCACTGCCGGACGACGGCGGCGACGGTGTCGCCTCGACGGCCGGCTGATCCGGCGTCGGCATCTCCGTCGGCCTCTCCTGTCCCACCCCGAGGATGCCCGCCGGCCCGGCCCGTTGCAGCGGCGGAGCCTCCCTCGCCCTGGCCCGTCCCGGCCACAGGATGCCCGCCGACCCGGTCCGCCCCGACAGCGGAGTCGTCGTCGGCCCGGTCCGCCCCGGCCACAGCATGTCCGTCCGCCCGGCCCGTTCCGGACGCCCGGTCGCGGTCTCCCTCCCGGGGCGCGCCGGGAACCCGTCCAGCGGCGAGGTCCTGGGCCGTGCGGGCTTCGCTCCTCGGGCGCTCTCGCACCCCCTCGGCCTCACGCTCCTGCGCCGCCGGCTCTCCCCCGACCCCCTGTCGCGAGCCGCTCCCGCCGGGCGTTGGTCCTTCGGTCGGCGTCATGGCCGTGCATCCTCCGTCTTCGTGCTCGCGCTCCGGTCCGGGAGCAGCCCCTGGCGTCGTGCCGTAGCGGCGAGCGTACGGTGTCCGGACTGCTCGGCGAGCACGACCCGCTCCTGGGGCAGGGCGCGCTGCCACCACTCGCCGGAGGCGGCATCGGCGGTGGCCCTCAGGTCCGCCAGGGCGACCGCGAGGCCGCGGCGGGCGGACTCCAGGACGGCGGGGGCCGGGTCCGGCTCCGCCAGGAGGCGGGCGGCGTGTGCACAAGCCCGGTCGGCGTCCGACAGCGCGCGTTCCACCCGGTCGCCCGCACGCCGGTTCGTGATGGCCACTGCCGCGACGAAGCCGGCCAGCGCGCCGGCGACGGTGTCCACGATCCGCTCCCTCATCAGCACGCCGGGCTCCTGGTACCCGCCGAACTCCGTGATGAGCAGCGCCATGGGCGTCACGCGGACGCTGCCGAGCCAGTAGCTGCGGATGATCAGCGCCTCGGCACCGAAGCTGAACGCGAGGCACACAGCACGAGGGCTGCCGGGCCCAGGTGCGCGAGCGGCACGACGGTCAGGAACACGAGCACGCCGACGACGTTGCCCACGACGCGCTGGACGGCCCTGCTCCAGGTCAGGGTGATGTTGGCCTGGTACAGCGAGGCGGCGGTGACCAGCGCCCAGTAGGGACGGCCGATGCCGACGGCGAGGGAGGCGTAGCCGGCGAGCGCGCAGCCGAGCGCCGTACGCGCCGCGATCGAGGTCAGCGGGCCCAGGCGCGACCAGAAGGGCCGGGCAGGTATTTTACTCGTAAAACATTACCCCACACCGGGCGTGCTCCGTCGAATGCTCCCCGTGTACACCCTTGCGCTCGCGTGCGCACCGCATGGCCCGGGCATCGAATGACCGACTGTCGAGCTGTCGAGCGGGGGGGTGCGCGTGCACGGACCGGCATCGTCCGGCTGGCTGCTGGTGGCGATCTGCGCGGTGACCGGCGCCTACTGCCTGGTGCGGATGCGCAGCGGCACCGAGGAGCAGCGGAGTTCCGCGGGCGGCGAGGCGCTGATGGGCTTCGGGATGGCCGCGATGGCGGTGCCCGCGGCGGTGTTCACTCCGCCGTCGTGGGCCTGGCCCGCCTACGCGGCCGTGTTCGGCGCGGCCGGGGTGCACGCGCTGTGGGCGGCGCGGTCCGGGGTGCACCACCTCCACCACCTGGTGGGGGCCGCGGCGATGGTCTACATGTCCGTCGTCATGGCCGGTGCCCCCGCGCACGCGCACAGTGGGGGCGGATCGGGGGTCCCGCTCCTGACCGGAGCGCTGCTGCTCTACTTCGCCGGGTACGTGCTGCTGGCCGGTGTCCGGCTGGTGCCGGTGGCGGCCGTCGCCGGGGGCGGCACCCCCGCCGGGTGGGCCGACCGGCCGGAACTGGCGCGGGCCTGCCGGCTGTCCATGGGGATCGCGATGGTGGCGATGCTGCTGACCCTCTGAGCCGGGCCTGCCCCCTCCGAGCCGGGCCTGTGCAGGACGCCTTGCGCATTCCGTTGCCTGCGTCACTTTGACAGCACGAGCTGTACCCGTGGGCGGGGCGGCGCTCATAGGCTGCCCTCATGATGCTGACCGCGGCGCTGCTGCTGCTCGGTGCCCTGACCGCCGTGGTCGCTCCCCGGCTGCTCGCCCGGGCGGACTGGCCGGACCGCGAGCCGGTGGTGGCGCTGTGGGTGTGGCAGTGCGTGGTGGCGGCCGTACTCGTGTGCTGTGCGCTGTCGATGACGCTCAGTGCGGCGGCGGCCTGGCACGCGGTCGGCGGGCATGTGTTCGCGACGGCGCCGAGCGGGGTCGTCGAGGCCTACGTCCTCGGCACGGCGGGCCCCTGGGCGGCGACCACCGCGGTCACGCTGGCCTGCGGCGGGCTGTGGAGCGGGGCCATGCTGGTCCGCGAGATCGGCGGCGCCCGCGCCCGGCGCCGCCGGCGGCGCGCCGATCTGCTGGTCCGGGCCCCGCTGTTGCCTGGCGAAGTCGCCGTCTCCGGCCGGCTCGTCGTCCTGGAGAGCGAGCAGCCCGACGCCTGGTGGCTGCCCGGCACTCCCCCGCAACTGGTCGTGACCACCGCCGCGTTGCACCGGCTGAAGGGCCGGCAGCTGGACGCCGTGCTCGCTCATGAGCAGGGCCACGCGCGTGCCCGGCACGACTGGCTGCTGAACTGTTCCTCGGCCCTGGCGGGCGGCTTCCCGCAGGTGCCGGTGTTCGCCGCGTTCCGCGACGAGATGCACCGCCTGGTCGAACTCGCCGCCGACGACACGGCATCGCGCCGCTTCGGCCGCCTCACCACGGCCCTGGCCCTGGTCGAACTGAACGAGCACCGGGGCGTGTTCGGCCCCTGCCCGACGCCGCAGGCCCATGTCCCGGCGCGGGTGCACCGGTTGCTCACACCCCCGGACCGTCTGCCCCCGTCGCGGCGCCTGCGTCTGACGGCGGCGGCCGCACTCGTGCCGGTGGTGCCGGTGCTGGTGGCGTTCGTGCCGGGGCTGCGGGCTCTGGGGTAGCCGGGGCGTGGAGGGGGGCTGCGGGCACTGGGACGCCGGGCACCCAGGGCGGCTCCGGTGGCCCGGACATGGCCGAAGCGTGTCGTTCCGGTGCCGGAAGATCGGCTCGTACTGGATCCGGACCCCCCGGTTCGGCGAGGATCGCATCATGCACACCCAGTCCGTCGATTCCCCGCCCCGTCCGGAGCACCGCACCACCGCCGGTCTCGCCGGAGCCCTGGCCCTGTGCTCGGTCCTGCTGCTGAGCCTCGTCGCGGCGAGATGGGGCCCCTTGATCACCGCGGACGGGGAGATCTCCGCCACCACCCACCGCTGGGCGGTCGACGAGAGCGGCATCACCCAGGCCTGCCGCATCCTGACGGACTGGGTGTGGGACCCGTGGACCATGCGGCTGCTGTGCGCGGCGGCCGTCGTGACGCTGGTGGTGCGCTTCGCGGCGCGCTGGACGGCGCTGTGGCTGGCGCTGGCTGTCGCACTGGGCACCCTGGTGCAGCAGGGCCTCAAGGCGGCGGTGGACCGTCCCCGCCCGGTGTGGCCGGACCCGGTCGACTCGGCCCACTACGCGGCTTTCCCGTCGGGACACGCCATGACCGCCACGGTCGTGTGCGGCCTGCTCCTGTGGCTCCTGCACCGCCACGGCGTGGGCCGTGCCGTGTGGCGGACGGCTGTGACCGTGGCCGCGGTCTCCGTGGCCGGTGTCGGACTGACCCGGGTCTGGCTGGGCGTCCACTGGCCGTCGGACGTGGTGGGCGGCTGGCTGCTGGGCGCGACGGTGGTGGCCCTGGCGGTGTGGGCGCACCGGCGCCGGCAGCCCTGAACTCCCGGGCGCCGCAAGCCCTGTGATCTCCGGTCGCGGCACGGCACGGCCTCGTAGGATGACCCCATGACCGCCGTGTTGTTCGACTTCTCCGGGACCCTTTTCCGTGTCGAGTCCACCGACTCCTGGCTGCGTGGCGTCCTCGCCGGGACCGGCATCCGGCTCGCGGAGGCGGAGTTGGCCGCCACGGTGCGGGCGCTGGAGGCGGTCGGGGCGCTGCCGGGCGGTGGTGCTCCGGCACGGGTGCCGACCGAACTGGCCGACTCCTGGCCGGTCCGGGACCGGAGCGCCGCACTGCACCGGGCCGCCTACACCGGCCTCTCCCGTCAGGTCCGGCTGCCCGACCCTGCGTTGTACGACGCCCTGTACGACCGCCACATGACCCCGGCGGCGTGGACCCCGTACCCGGACGCCGTCGAGGTGCTGCGCACGCTGCGGGAGCGGGGCGTCCCCGTCGGGGTGGTGAGCAACATCGGCTGGGACCTGCGGCCGGTCTTCCGCGCGCACGGCCTGGATCCCTACATCGACACGTACGTGCTGTCGTTCGAGCACGGCATCCAGAAGCCCGACCCGGGACTGTTCGGCATCGCGTGCGAGGCGCTGGGAGCCGATCCGCGCAAGACGCTCATGGTCGGCGACGACCGGCGGGCGGACGGCGGCGCCACCGCCCTGGGGTGCGGGGTGCACTTCGTGGACCACCTGCCGGTGACCGACCGGCCGGACGGGCTGCGGCCGGTCCTGGACCTGGTGAGCTGATACCGGCCCCGCCGCCCGGCGGCACAGCCCGAAACCACGACCAGCTCGCCTGCCTGCCTCGGACGATCCCCCGTGTCGCCCGAGGCAGACGGCATCCCGGCCCCGGGCACAGGAGGCCGGGCCGGAAGTCCTGAGTATAGTTGGCTGGCAGCCAGTCAACGCAGGAGTTACAGCATGTCCCCGCGCAGCGCCTCGGTCAATGAAGAGTTGAGGCGGCGTTCCCGGGAGCGGCTTCTGCAGGCGGCGGTCGAACTCGTCGACGAGCACGGCTACGACGCCACCACGCTGGGCGACATCGCGGACCGGGCCGGTTCGGCGCGCGGCCTGGTGTCGTACTACTTTCCCGGCAAGCGCCAGTTGGTGCAGTCCGCCGTGCACCGGCTGATGCACCGCACGCTGGAGGAGGCGCTGGAGCGCGAGCCGCGTACCGATGACGGCCGGGAGCGGATGGCCCGGGCCATCGACGCGATCCTGTGCCTGGCCAGGGACCGGCCGGTGCTGATGCGCCAGCACATGGCGGGGATTCTGGAGGCCGAGGGCTTCATGCAGTGCCCGGAGCAGCGGCGGCTGGCCGAGCTGCTCCGGGACACCGTGGCCCGGCACGGGTCGCTGGACGTCGACAGCGACTACCCGATGCTGCGCGCCCTGCTGATGGGCGCCGTGTACGCGGTCCTGGTGCCGGGCGTGCCGATGCCGGTGCCGGTTGTGCGGGCCGAGCTGTTCAAGCGCTACCGGCTCGACCGGGAGCTGGGTGTCCCGCCGGAGGCCGGGGCCTCCGGCGGGAGGCGCGACAGGGATCTGTCGCGGTTCTTCGCGACCGGGGCCGCACCGGAGTGCGGGCCGCGGGATCAGCCGAAGTAGTTCGGCTGCGTCTGCACGTTGAGCTCACGCAGGTGGGTCCACCGGGCCGGGTCCGTGCGCCGGTCGTCGATCTTCAGGACGTCGAAGCCCCGGGCGTACTCGTTCGAGTAGATGTAGCCGTTGTAGTAGTACGCCGACCACGAACCGCCCGACTTGATCGTGTCGGTGGTCAGCGGGCCGCGGTCGAAGTAGGCGATCTCCTTCGGCTTGGCCGAGTCGGTGAAGTCCCAGACGGAGACGCCGCCCTGGTACCAGCCCTGGACCATGATGTCCTTGCCCTTGACCGGGATCAGCGAGCCGTTGTGGGCGACGCAGTTCTCGGTGTCCGCCTGGTGGCGGGGGATCTTGAAGTAGCTGCGGAAGACGAGCTTGCGCTTGTCACCCTTGCCGACGATGTCGTAGATGCCGTCGGCACCGCGGTTAGGGCCGATCTCCGCGTTGCAGGTGGCCGCGCCGCCACCGCCCAGCTCGTCGGTGAAGACGACCTTGTTCGCCTTCTGGTTGAAGGTCGCCGAGTGCCAGAACGCGAAGTTCGCGTTGTCCTGCACGCGGTCGATGACCTCCGGGCGTTCCGGGTCCTTGATGGAGAACAGGATGCCGTCGCCCATGCAGGCGCCCGCGGCCAGGTCCTTCGACGGCAGCACGGTGATGTCGTGGCAGCCGGTGGTCTTGGAGACGCCCGGGTTGGTGGGCCCGCCCGGGTTGCCGCCGCCGTCCGGCCCCTCACCGGGGAACAGCACGGGGAAGCCGACGACCTTCGCCTTCTGGGGGGCGTGGCGCGGCACCTTGATGACGGAGATGCCGTCGTGCGGCGGTTGGCAGTCCGGGTAGGCGGCGTTGGGCGAGTACGAGGAGACGTACACGTAGATGTTGCGCCGCTCGGGCACCAGCGTGTGGGTGTGCGAGCCGCAGGCGGTCTCGACGGCGGCGACGTACCGCGGGTTGCGCTTGTCGCTGATGTCGAAGACCTTCATGCCCTCCCACGAGGACTTCTCGGTCGCCGGCTGCGTGGTGCTGCTGCAACTGCTGTCGCTGCGCGAGGAGTCGGTGGACAGGAACAGCAGGTTCCCGGAGACGGAGATGTCGTTCTGCGAGCCGGGGCAGAGTACCTGGGCGACCGTCTTCGGCGCTCTCGGGTTGCTGATGTCGAAGACGCGGAAGCCGTCGTAGTTGCCCGCGAACGCGTATCTGCCCTGGAAGGCGAGGTCCGAATTGGTGCCCTGGAGCGCGTCCTTGGGGACGTGGGCCAGGTGCCGGATGTTGCCGGAGTGGACGATCTGGTCCTGGCCGGGTATCTCGCCGTTCTCGATGGCCTCACGGACCTCGGCCTGCGCGCTCTTGGAGACCTCCTTCGGAGCGGCCGTCGCATCCCCCGGATCGGGGGTGGCCCCGGCCGGTGCGGCCGTCAGAAGAGCGGCCAGCAGTCCGCAGGCGGCTGCGGCGACTCCCAGGCGTCTGCGGCGTGTTCTGCGGTCGTTCAACAGGATCACTGTTTTCCTCCCTGGTTCCGTTCGCTGCGGAACGGTTCACGCACCACGCAGTATCGTCTTTGCCATGCACATACCAACAGAGGGCGGCAGGATCGTCATGAAGTTTCCCCGACACTGACCCGCGGAAGCGTGCCAGTACGCCGTCAGCAACACGAGGTGCGTCCCAACCCGCCTGCCACAGGAGGTCGTTGTGCTTTTCCGCCGTGCGTCTCGTGCGTCCGCCGTCACGACGGGGCTGGTCGCCCTGGCCGTGCTCGCGACCGGGGGCTGTGACTCCGGTCCGGACCGGAAGCCGGCCGCCGCGGACGGACCCGCCGTGATCGCGCCGGGCGAGCCGGGCGAGGCGAACCGCACCCTGTCCGCCGAGGAGGCCGCCGGCCGGCACTCGGAGAACGACTCCCCCAACTCGGCGGACGTCTCCTACGTCCACATGATGATCGAGCACCACGACCAGGCCCTGGTCATGACCGAACTCGTCCCCACGCGCGCGGAGTCGACGGACGTGAAGCGGATCGCCGCCCGGATCACCGCTGCCCAGAAGCCGGAGATCGAGGCCATGCAGGGCTGGCTGAAGTCGTACGGCAAGCCGCTGGAGGCCGAGGGGCACGAGCACGCGCAGATGCCCGGGATGGCGACGGATGCGCAGTTGGAGAAGCTCCGCGCGGCCGAGGGAAAGGAGTTCGACCACCTCTTCCTGACGCTGATGACGACCCATCACCAGGGCGCGATCACCATGGCCGCGGACGTGAAGGGGCAGGGCAACAACATCCGGATCGAGGAGATGGCCGACGAGGTGATCGCCCAGCAGACGAGCGAGATCACCCGGATGCGGAAGATGCTCTGACCACGCTCACGGGCGGGACGCGATAGCGCGGTCAGGGCCGGGCACGTCGCGGTGACAGCAGCCCCGCGTCCCGGGCCCGGCCGATCAGCCTGAGTGACGTACGGCGGCTGTACCCGGTCGCGCCCATCACGGCGAGGACCGGGTCGGCGCCGTCCCGCTGGGCCGCGCGGTACTCCCGCGCCACCAGCCACCGCCCCTCGGCACCGCGCGGCCAGGCAGGCCGGGCGCGACGCCCCTGGCTCTCGCGCCCCCCGGGCCCCGGCCCGGTGCCGGCCCCCCCCGGCGGCCGACTCCGCCGACTCCACCGCATCCTCGATCCAGTCCGCGAGCACGGCGAGGTCGTCCAGGGACAGCGCGGGCTGAGCCCGCACCTCCTCGACGCAGACGCATCCGCCGCCCACGACGGCCAGCGCGTCGACACGGGCGCCGTCCGCGAAGACCAGGCGGACCTCGAACCACCGCGTGGCGCCCTCGCTCTCCCGCACTTCCCACGCGGGACGCACGGATACGGCACCGTCCACCGGAGAGCGATCAGAAAGATTCAGAAAGGATGGTTCCAGCACACACGGAACGTAACCGCATGATCACATTCGCTGCAGATCGGACACGCGTCGCGGGCGGAGCACAGCACCCTGTCAGCGGAGCCCTGCCGGTGGGATGCTGGAGGTATCCGCGCTCCTGAGATGCGCCAGGGTCCCCCGGGGTGAGGAGTACCGCCGTGCTGCGAGTCGCCGTCGTAGGCTCCGGGCCGAGCGGGTGCTACACCGCCCAGAGCCTCGTCCAGCAGGACTCCGAGGTGCGCGTCGACGTCCTCGACCGGCTGCCGTGCCCGTACGGGCTGGTCCGCTACGGCGTGGCGCCCGACCACGAGAAGATCAAGTCCTTGCAGAACTCCCTGCGCGCGATCCTGGAGCACGACCGGGTCCGGTTCCTCGGAGGCGTCCCCATCGGCCCCGGCGGGGTGCCCGCCGCGCGGCTGCGGGAGCTGTACCACGCGGTGGTGTACTGCGTGGGCGCCGCCACCGACCGGCATCTGGGCATCCCCGGGGAGGGTCTGCCGGGCAGCTGGTCGGCGACGCAGTTCGTGTCCTGGTACAGCGCCCACCCGGACGCCGTGGACGACGGTTTCCTGCGGGACGCCCGGTCGGCCGCGGTCGTCGGCGTGGGGAACGTCGCCGTGGACGTCACCCGGATGCTGGCCCGGGGCCTGGCCGAGCTCAGCCCGACCGACATGCCGCAGGGCGCTCTGACCACGCTGGCGGCGAGCCGGGTGACCGAGATCCACATGGTGGGCCGGCGCGGCCCGTCCCAGGCCCGCTTCACCACCAAGGAGCTGCGCGAACTGGGCACCCTGCCGGAGACCGACGTCGTGGTGGACCCGGCGGAGCTGGCCCTGGACCCGGGGTACACGGACCCGTCCCCGCTGCCCGCCCCGCAGCGACGCAACGTCGAGGTGCTTCGCGGCTGGGCCGGGACACCTCCGGCAGGCGCCCCGCGCCGGATCCGCCTGCGCTTCTTCCTCCGCCCGGCCGAGCTGCTCGCCGAGCGGGGCCGCGTCGGGGCGGTGCGGTTCGAGCGAACGGCACCGGACGGCCGCGGCGGCGTGACGGGCACGGGCCGCTACGAGGACATCGAGGCACAGCTGGTGCTGCGCTCGGTCGGATACCGCGGAGTCCCCCTGGAGGGCCTCCCGTTCGACTCCGCCACCGGCACGGTCCCGAACCTGTCCGGCCGCGTCCTGCGCGGGGGCGTCGTCACGCCGGGCGAGTACGTGGCCGGCTGGATCAAGCGCGGCCCCACCGGCGTCATCGGCACGAACCGGCCCTGCGCGAAGGAGACGGCGACGTCACTCCTGGAGGACGCGCCCGCCCTTGAGCACAGGACCGCCCCCGACGACCCCCTCCCGGCCCTGCGGGCGGAGGGCGCGAACCCGGTCGAGTGGGCGGGCTGGCAGTCGATCGAGCGCGCGGAGGCCGAACTGGGCGCATCACTGGGCCGCGGAGTGGTCAAACTCCCCGACTGGCCGTCCCTCCTGAACGCCGCTCAGTCGTAAGGGGCCCGGCAGTTCGAGGTCCTGCCAGGACAACTCGCCGCTCACACCGGCGAGCACGAGCCGCTCGCACCCCTCCTGGGCCCGGCACGCGGCGCGGGAACTCGGCGGCGAGGTGCGGGTGCCGAACCAGTACCACCGTTCGGTCTGATCCGGCACCCCCGGGCCGTCCGTCAACCGGCCGCGCACGCTGTTCCGTTGAGTGTGAACGCGGCCGGAGCGGCACTGTTGCCGCCATGACCGGCCTGATAGCCGATACTCACGCTCGCACCCGGCGCGACGGTGCCGTTGTACGACACGTTCGTGGCGGTGACCGCACCGGACGACGGCGCGTACGTGGCGCCCCAGCCGCCGGTGATGGTCTGGCCGGCGGGCAGCGTGAAGCCGAGTCTCCAGCCGTCGACCGTCGTCGTGCCGGTGTTGGTGACGGTGACGGAGGCGGTCAGCCCGGTGTTCCAGGCGTTCACCGAGGCCGTCACCTTGCAGGCGCCCGGTTGCGGCTGGGGCGCCGGGCCCGAGCCGTCCAGGCCGAAGAAGGTGAGCACGCGGGACGCCATGCCCTGGGCGTACAGGTTGTGGCCGACGCCCTGGAGGCTGATGGCCTCCACGGGTGCCCGGTCGCCCGTGCCTCCGTAGCGGGTGCGGTTCCAGCCTGGCTGGGGTGTGTCGGTGAGGGCCGGCGTCTGGCTCACGCCCTGCACGTTCGTCCACTGCTTGATCTGCTCCCCGAAGTTCGGGTAGCGCAGGGCGTCGTCCTGGGTGCCGTGCCAGATCTGCATCCGCGGGCGGGGACCGGTGTACCCGGGATAGGCGTTCCGGACCAGGTCACCCCACTCCTTCGGGGTGTGCGTGACCGTGCCCCCCGAGCAGGCGCTGTTCCACTCGGAACCGTCGGTGGTGGCGAAGCAGCCGAACGGCACGCCCGAGAAGGCGGCACCCGCGGCGAACACGTCGGGGTAGTCGCCGAGCAGGACGTTCGTCATCATCGCGCCGGAGGAGATGCCCGTGGCGAAGACCCGGCCGGTGTCGGCGTCGTAGGTGCGGGTGACCCAGTCGATCATCGACTTGACGCCGACGGGGTCGCTGCCGCCACCGCGCCGCAGGGCCTGGGGCGAGGAGACGTCGAAGCACTTGCTGCTGCGGGTGACGGACGGGTAGAGCACGATGAATCCGTACCGGTCGGCCAGCGTGTCGTACTCGGTGCCGTTGTACATGTCCGGGCCCGAGCCGGTGCACCAGTGCACGGCGACTACGACCGCCGGGTTCGGGGTGACGCTCTCGGGCACGTACAGGTACATCCGCAGGTTGCTGGGGTTGGTGCCGAAGTCCGTGACCTCGGTGAGGGTCGCGGTGGATACGGCCCGCTCACGGGCCGCGGCCGCAGGTGCGGTGAGCACGGTGGCCGCGAGGAGCGGCAGCAGCGCGGCGACGAGCGCGAGGAGCATCGACCGCAGCGGTCTTGTCGCCTTGCGGTGGGGGATGGCAGGCACGTCGGGTCCCTTCCGTGGTGAGGCGGGCTCGCAGGACGTCGTGCGGTGGTTCAGCAGGCGGAGTTCGCCCGGGTGCGCACCGCCGGCCGCGAGGGCAGCCTGCGGTACGCACCGCTCACTGCACCTGGAGGCGGCGCGGGCCGATCGTGAGGGTCTGGCCGACGCCGGCACACGGACCGCTCGGCACGGCCCGTGCGGCCGTACCGCACCGCCGTCGGCCGACGGTCACCGGGCTGAACACGAGCCCGCCGGCGGACGTACGCATACGCGGAGTCCTCATCGACCCGCCCTCTCGTGAAGGAAGCGCCCGCTCGGGCATGGTGACATGGGCATGGCTCTCATGGAAGCGCTCCCACACCGTCGCCACCGCCACCAGGGCCGGCCGAAATATGTTCTGCGCGAAGCGTTGACCAGAAAGCGCTTGCCCCCTACGTTCCGTTCAGCAGTGTGACCCGGGCACCCGCCGCGAGGGCGCCCGCCGGAGACCTGCCCGACCCTGGGGGTGCACTCCCACGGTCCGGTACGGCCTTCACAAGCGGCCACACGCGGCGCACACGGCGAACATGATGACGAACATCATTCAGCTACATGACCGACCTGCATCACGAAGGAACCAGGAAGGGACGCACCCCACATGCGTACTCGCCCCCCACGCACACGGATACACCGGGTCGGTGACGTCGGAGGCGGGCGACGGAACGTTCTGACCCCCATCCGCTCAGACGACAGAAGGAATCGGGACATGACTTCTGCGACACGTCCGCGCACCCGCAGGCGCGCGCTGACCGGCGCTCTGGCCACACTCGGCCTGTCGGTTGGCATGATCATGACTACAAACGCGCCCACGGCGAGCGCCGCCACCTGGCCGACCCCGAACGGCAGCCAGGGGACCTCCTCCACCATCTCCGTGTCCGGCACCAAGGACTACGGTATGAAGCGGTTCTACGGCACCGGAAACCTGGCCGGTGACGGCCAGGAGGAGGGCCAGGACCCGATCTTCAGGCTCGCGAACGGCGCGGTGCTGAAGAACGTCATCCTCGGCGCCCCCGCCGCCGACGGCATCCACTGCCAGGGCAGTTGCACGCTGCAGAACGTCTGGTGGGAGGACGTCGGCGAGGACGCCGCCACCTTCCGCGGCGGCACCGGCGCCACGTACCACGTGATCGGCGGCGGCGCGAAGAAGGCGGCGGACAAGGTCTTCCAGCACAACGGCGGCGGCACCCTGAACATCTCCAACTTCGCGGTGCAGGAGTTCAAGACGCTCTACCGTTCCTGCGGCGACTGCTCCACGCAGTACACCCGCAAGGTCAACCTCAACACCGTCGAGGTGACCGGCACGGGCTCAACCGCGCGGCTGGTCGGCATCAACGTCAACCGCAACGACGTGGCGACGCTGCGGAACATCACGATCCGCAACGACTCCGGCCGCAAGGTCGTCCCCTGCCAGAAGTACAACAACAACACCGCCGTCGGGTCCGGGCCCGACAGCAGGAACTGCCGCTATTCCACATCGGACATCACCTACAGGTAGCCCCCAGGCGGTTCCCCCCACGGTGAAGGCGGCCGTGCGCAGCGTCCCGGCGGGCGCTGCGCACGGCCGTCCGCGTCCGGCGCCGCGCACGCGCGCGTACCTCCCCGGTCAGCTCCGGCCGGCAGCCGGTGCGAGCGGCCCGCAGTCCGGGGCCCCGCCGGTCGGCGGGCCGTCTCGTGGAGGAGGTGGCTCGGGCGCTCCGGCCCTCTCTCCTCGCCCGGCACGCCCCACCGACGGTCGCCGACGCGTTCCGCGCGACCCGGCTCGGGAGCGACGAGGGGGACGCGTTCGGAACGTTGCCGGACCGCGCTGGGCCTCGACGCGCTCCTGGAGCGGGCGCCGCCGGGCGAGGACTGAAACACAGTCAGCCAACCAGCACACAGTTCGCGCACAGTCATCCCCCGATTCCGCTCGGTTGTCACTGCCGTGGTGCAGACTCGCCGTCAGTCGGCACTTCGCCTGGGGAGGACAACGTGTTCAGGGGGATCGACGAGGTCGACTGGGCCTCGCTGCGGCACGCGGACGGCAGTGCGGAGGACGTGCCCGCATTACTGCGGGGACTGGCTTCCGCCGACCCGGCCGAGCGGGAGACCGCGCTCGACGGGATGTACGGCGCCGTGCACTACCAGGGCGACGTGTACGACTCGACGCTCGCCTGTGTTCCGTTTCTCCTCGCGCTCGCCGTCCGCGAGGAGGTGCCGGACCGGGCGGGGGTCGTGGAACTCCTCGTCAGCATCGGCGGCATCGACGGGGCCGGCGGCGATCTCGCCGCCCGGGCCCGTGCCGCCCTGTGCGCGCGTGCCGAGGTGTTCGTCCAGCTCGCCGAGGACTCGGACGCCGGGGTACGCAGGGCCGTTCCGGGGGCGCTCGTGCGGTTCCTCGGCCGGCCGGAGCGCGTGCTCGCCCTGCTGCGGGAGCGGATCACTGTGGAGCGGGACGACCGGGTCCTGCTCGCCCTGACCGAGAGTCTCGGGCTGTTCGCACGGCGGCTCGGGCAGGCGGACGGTGACCGCGCCGCCGAGGCGGTGCGTCTACTGGCCGGGCTGAGCGGGCCCCCCTACGGCCCCGGGCTGCGGCTCGCCGCGCTCGGCCAGCTCGCGGGATGCGCTCCGGAGCGGCTTCCGGCCGACCTCGTACCGACCGTCGTCCGGCTGCTCAGGGAGAGATCCGGGCAGCGGACCGGGACCGGGCAGGCGTACGGCCGTACCGGTCCGGACACGCTCGCCGGGCGGCTGCGGCGGCTTCGTCCCTCGGACGAGGAGGGCTCCCGGCTGCTGCGGACCCTGCACTCCGCGCTCGGCAGCCGGGTGGACGACCGGATCGCCCTGCTGCGCGGGCAGCTGACCAGCCCGGACCCCCTCGACCGGTGCAACGCCGTGTGGATGTCGGCCGGGCTGTTCCGCGAGTGGCGTACCGGGCACGTGGAGCCGGTCACCCTCATAGGCACCCAACTGGGCTCCGAGGAAGGCCCGTTACACGACGCGGCGGTCGCCGTCCTGGCGGAGCTCTTCGAGCTGGCCGCGCCCGCCGCGGACCACCTCCACACACTGGTGACGCTCCGTCCCGAGTTGCGCGTACGACACCGGGAGCGGGGTGCGCCGGCCCTGGGCGGTCCGCTCAGGGCGCTGGCCCGGACCGGGGACCCGCGGGCCACGCCGCTGCTGGCCGAGGTGCTGGCGGGGCCGGTCGTACCGCACGATCTGGGTCTGGTGACACCCCACCTGGGCCGGGCGGCCGCGCCGCTCGCTCCCGCGTTGCGGCGACAACTCGCGCGGGTGCCGCTCGACGCCGCCGGCACCCGGGAGTACGCCGTCCCCCTGCTGACGGCGCTCACGACTCTGGGCGACGCCGAGTCCGTACCAACGGTGTTACGTCTGCTGCGCGGCATGCCGGACGGGCTGCGGGGGCGCGACGCCGTCACGGGGGCGGCGGCGCGTGCCCTGGGCGCGTTCGGCGACGCCGCGCGCGAGGCGATACCGGACCTGCGGAGGCTGCTGGAGACCGACTGTGCCGTCGCCGCCGCGGACGCGCTGTGGTCGGTCACGGGAGAGGCGGATGCCGTGGTGCCCGTGCTGCTGCGGGAGCTGACCGGGGCCGGGAGCGGCCGGCGGCGCCAGGCGGCGGCCGTTCTGGCGCGGATGGGGCCGGCGGCCCGTCCGGCCCTGCCCGCACTGCGCGCGCTGGCCGGCTCCGGTGACCCCATGGAACGCGCCACGGCCGCGTGCGCGGTATGGCGTGCGGCCCGAGACCCGGAACAGGGCCTGCCCGTCCTGCGCACCGCCTGGGCGGAGCACCCGCGCACCCGGACGACGATCGCCGAGTGCGTGGCGGCGCTGGGGCCGGCGGGAGCCCCTCTGCACGACCTGCTGCGAGCGGAGCTCTCCTCCGCCCGGCGGCACCGGGCCGACCGCGGCGGCTACGGCATCCACGCGGACTTGGGGTTGCTGCGGGCCTGCGCGAAGGCGCTGGCCGGATAGCGCCTCACCCCGTCGTCCGCCCCCACATCGGCCCGAAGCGGGCCCACTCGGCGTCCCACTGGTCGATGCGGCGGCGCTCCAGCCGGCTGCACACGGCGCGGCCGCCGACCAACGGTACGGTCGCGGCGCCGATGCCAGCCACGCCGCCGATCAGCGCGGCGCGGACGCGGGCCTGGGGCGCGGTGACGGGCCGGGTCACCTGGCGCCCCTCGGGGTCCGTCCACACGGTGACGGGCGTCCCGGCGGCACTGCCCGCCGGCACCCGCAGCTGACCGGAGTGGGAGGAGCCGTCCCCGGCGGTCCACCGCGCGGTCGCCCACACCCGCTCGGCACGGGACGCACGGCCGTTCTCGGCGGCCGTCCCGGGAGCGCGCTCGGCGAGCCGTGCCACGAGGGGGCGCCACTCGGCGCGTTCCCGGGCCAGTCCCTCCTCGACGGACCGGCTCACCGTCGCTCCGGCCAGCACCCCGACGAGCACGGTGAGCGTCCATACGCCCAGCACGACCCAGGTCTCCACCCTGTCGGCGCGGCGCTTGAGCGGATTGCGCCGCCAGCGCCACAGCCACACCGCCGGACCACGCAACGCCATCGCAGGCATCCTCCTCACGAGCGCATGACCCATACCGCCCCACTCCCCATACGGACGGAGGCCCCCGGCTGCTCACCGCACGTACTCCGGCGTGACGGGCCACCCGGACCCGGACCCGGCGGGCACCCCCCGGGAGGCGGCCCGCGGGGCTGCCGCCCAGGCGTCCGACACCCGCCTGACCTGCGCCGGATCCCGTTGCGGGGGTGACTGTCAGTGGTGGGGTGCAGACTGGCCGGTGTCTGAGACGAGGGCGTCGACGACGACGCCGCGGAGGTGATCGGCATGACCGAGGTACTGCTCGCCGTGGGCACGCGCAAAGGCCTGTTCATCGGGCGCCGGCGGGGCGGTGGCGCCTGGGAGTTCGACAAGAGTCCCTACTTCAACGCGCAGGCCGTGTACTCGGTCGCCATCGACACCCGTGCGGCGACCCCGCGGCTGCTGGCGGGCGGCGACAGCGCGCACTGGGGACCGTCCGTGTTCCACTCCGACGATCTCGGCCGGACGTGGACGGAACCGGCCCGGCCGGCCGTCAAGTTCCCCAAGGACACCGGCACGTCCCTGGAGCGGGTGTGGCAGCTGCATCCGGCCGCCGCCGAGCCGGACGTGGTGTACGCGGGCACGGAACCGGCCGCGCTGTACCGCTCGGCGGACCGCGGCGAGACGTTCGAGCTCGTCCGGCCCCTGTGGGAGCACCCGACGCGGTCGAAGTGGGTGCCGGGCGGCGGCGGTGAGGGCCTGCACACCGTGCTCACCGACGCGCGTGACCCGAAGGCGGTGACGGTGGCCGTGTCGACCGCCGGCGTGTTCCGCACCCTGGACGGCGGCGCGAGCTGGGCGCCCTCCAACTCGGGGGTCTCGGCGGTGTTCCTGCCGGACCCGAACCCGGAGTTCGGCCAGTGCGTGCACAAGGTGACGCGGGACGCGGCGAACCCGGACCGGCTGTATCTGCAGAACCACTGGGGTGTGTACCGCAGCGACGACGCGGGCGCGCACTGGACGGACATCGGCGAGGGCCTGCCCTCGACGTTCGGCTTCGCCGCGGCGGCCCATCCGCACCGGGGCGACACGGCGTACGTGTTCCCGATCAACGCCGACGCCGACCGGGTCCCGGCGGACCGCCGGTGCCGGGTCTACCGGACGGCGGACGCGGGCAAGAGCTGGGAGCCGCTCTCGGCGGGCCTTCCCCAGGAGGACCACTACGGCACGGTGCTGCGCGACGCGATGTGCACGGACGACGCCGATCCGGCGGGCGTCTACTTCGGCAACCGCAACGGCGAGGTGTTCGCGTCGGCGGACGACGGCGACAGCTGGCAGCAGCTCGCCTCGCATCTGCCGGACGTGCTGTGCGTGCGGGCCGCGGCCGTCGGCTGAGGATCGCCGCCCGGGCCCTGCCCACGTCGAAGGAGGTCCCGGGCCGGGGCCTCCCTCGCCTCCGGCCCGCCGGAGGCCCTGGTCTTGTGCTGCCCGCCGTCGCTCCTCCGCACGGCGAGCCGATGCCCGGCGTGCGGCACGGCGGGAAGCGCCTCCGCGCTGTCTTCTGTGGGGCGCACCACGCCGTGACGGCAAGCCGGGCGGGCTCTCCCGAGCCGGACACGCCTGTGGCCGGGAAGCGGGGAGCCGAGGGAGCGCAGACGGGCGGTGTCCTCCGGGGCACGGCGGCGTTGCCCCGGCCCTGGTCCCGGGCTCCGGCCGCCTGGTTCCTGACGCCGGTTGCGGACTACGGCAGGCGCCAGTCCACCGGCTGGCCACCCAGCTTCATCAGCAGATCGTTGGCCCGGCTGAACGGACGCGAGCCGAAGAAGCCGCGGTCCGCCGACATGGGCGAGGGGTGGGCGGACTCGATCGCCGGGAGATCGCCCAGCAGCGGCCGCAGATTGCGCGCGTCGCGGCCCCACAGGATCGACACCAGCGGCTTGCCGCGTGCGGCCAGCGCCCGGATCGCCTGCTCGGTGACCTCTTCCCAGCCCTTGCCCCGGTGCGCGCCGGGACTGCGCGGCGCTGTGGTGAGCGCCCTGTTGAGCAGGAGGACGCCCTGCCGGGTCCACGGTGTCAGGTCCCCGTTGGAGGGCCTGGGCAGGCCCAGGTCGGAGTGCATCTCGCGGAAGATGTTCTCCAGGCTGCCCGGCAGCGAACGCACCTCGGGCGCCACCGCGAAGCTCAGCCCGATGGCCATTCCCGGGATGGGATAGGGGTCCTGGCCGACGATCAGGACCCGGACGTCGTCGAAGGGTTGCTGGAAGGCCCGCAGGACATGGGCCCCCGCCGGGAGATAGGTCCGGCCCGCCGCTATCTCGGCCCGGAGGAAGTCCCCCATGGCGGCGATGCGTTCGGCAGCGGGTTCCAGGGCCTTCGCCCAGCCCGCCTCGACAAGTTCGTGCAACGGTCGTGGTGCCACGACACGTCACTCTAGTGGCAGACACCGGCGCCCCGCACCGGCCGCGGGCGCCCGCCAGGAGGCGCGGCTCCGGCCGCTACTCTTCCTCCCCGTCGAGGTCTTCTGCCCGGCTGAGCGCAACTCGCGCGGCCGGGCCGCCGGGAAGGAGGGGTCGTGTCGCGTCCCGTGGACGCCGGGTTCCTCGCCGTGGACTCCGGGGGGTCCGGGCTCCGGGTGGTGGTGGGCACCGCCGAGCGCGGGCCGCTCGCCCGCCTGGCGTCGGGTGAGCCGGTCCGCACCGGCTCCATGGGGATCGATCTCGAGCACTTCATGACGCAACTCGTGCCGTTGGTACGTGCGTTGACCACCGAGACCGGACCGGTGCCGTTGACGGCCGCCGTGGTCGGCGCGGCCGGGCTGGCCTCCCTGGGGGACGCGCTGCGCGCCGGGCTGCCGGGTGCGCTGGCCCGGGAGTGGGGCGTGCGGAGGGTGGCGCTGGCCGCCGACGCCGTGACCGCGTACGTGGGCGCCCTCGGGTCCCGGCCGGGAGCCGTGATCGCCGGTGGTACGGGGCTGATCGCGATCGGCACCGACCTGACCGGCTGGAGCCGTGCGGACGGCTGGGGGCATCTGCTCGGCGACTGCGGGGGCGGAGCCTGGATCGGGCGTGCCGGTCTGGAGGCCGCACTGCGGGCCCATGACGGGCGCGAGGGGGGCTCGGTTCGGTTGCTGGCGTGTGCCGAGGAGGTGTTCGGGCCCGTGGCGGGGCTGCCCGGCGCGCTGTATCCGCGGCCGGACCGGCCCGCCGTGCTCGCATCCTTCGCGCCCCGGGTGGCCGGATGCGCGGGCGGTGACCCCGTCGCGGCGGGCATCCTGCGCGCGGCCGCACACCACATGGCCGCCTCAGCGGCCGCCGTGTGCCCCTCCGGCGGGGAGCCGCGCGTGGCGGTCACCGGCGGCCTGTTCAGGCTGGGCGACCCGCTGCTCGGGCCCCTGGACGAGGCCTTGGCGGAGCGGTTGCCGCAGGCACGGCGGGTGCCGGCCGCGGGCGATCCGCTGGACGGCGCGGTCCGCATGGCGGCCGAGCTCAGCGCCGGGTCTCTCACCCTGCCGGGTGACGAGACGATGCTGTGCGTGACCACCCAGTCGGGTGATTGACCCGATCACGGCCGAACCGTACGTAACTCATCAGACAAACCAGGACGGATACCGCTCACCTGCACCCTCCCCGAACAGGGGAGCCCAAGAAGCCAGTAACATGCGGCGCCATGAGTTCCCCCACTGGACCCGAGTCCGGCCTGCCAGTACGAATGCCGCGACCCCGCCAGCCGGGACGGCACCGCCGCCCCGAGCCCCTGGTGGCTCCCGAGGGCGCGCCCGCGCTCGTCCTCGCCGTGCCGGGCACGCCCAGTACCGCCACGCGCGGCCTCGCCGAGGAGGTCGTGAGCATCGCCCGCTCCGAGCTCCCCGGTCTTGACGCCCGCATCGGGTACCTCGACGGGGACAGCGCGGAATTCCCCCCGCTGCAGGCCGTGCTCGCGTACGCCGCCGAGGAGCGCACCGCCCGCTTCGAGCAGGCACGTGCCGCCGGCATGGACGTCCGGGAGCCCGACGGGCCCGTCGCCGTGGTCGTGCCGCTGCTCGCCGGCCCGGACAGCGCGCTGCTGCGCCGGGTCCGCCAGGCCGTCATGGAGAGCCGCGTCGCCGCCGAGCTGACCGACGTCCTCGGCCCGCACCCGCTCCTCGCCGAGGCGCTGCACGTGCGGCTGTCCGAGGCCGGTCTCGCCCGCGCGGACCGTGCCCGGCTGTTCACGGTGGCGACGGCCGCGGACGGCATCATCCTCGCCTCCGTGGGCGGTGACGAGGCCGTGCAGGCCGCCGGGATCACCGGCATGCTGCTCGCCGCGCGCCTCGCGGTGCCGGTGATGGCGGCGGCCCTGGACCAGGAGGGCTCCATCGCGTCGGTCGCCGAGCAGCTGCGGTCCTCGGGCTCGCAGCAGCTGGCCCTCGCGCCCTATCTGATCGGCCCGGAGATCGAGCCGGGGCTGGTCGAGGAGGCCGCGAAGGAGGCGGAGTGCTCCGCGGCGGAGTCGCTCGGGGCGTATCCGGCGATCGGGAAGCTGGCCCTCGCCAAGTACACGACGGCGCTGGGGATCACGACGCAGCAGGCGCAGGGAACGCCGGTTCGCTGACACCCCTGGCACGACCGAATCGGCCCGCTCCGGTTTCCGAGCGGGCCTTCGTCGTGGGTGCGTGGGGTGCCGGCCGGCGCGGGGGTGCGGCCGCTCGCGCGTCTTCGACCAACTGCACGGAATCCTGCTCTCCGAACTGAACGCGGCCGGCCAGCTCGACTGGTCACGGACCTGATGTATTCCCTCCGCCACTACTTCGCATCGAACTGCCTCGCCCACGGCATTCCGATCACTGATGTCGCCGAGTGGATGGGACACACATCAATCGAGGTCACCTACCGGATCTACCGGCACCTCGTGCCGGGCTCCATCACGAGAGCAGCCGAGATCCTCAACGAGCGGCTATGAGCCGTCTGGCGGAGAGCGCCTCGGACCGTAGGTCGACGCTCTTTCTCCCATTCAGGAACGGACAAGTGGAGGGCGCGGAGACGACCCAAGCGGCATGGCCAGCTCCGACAGAGCCTTCTCCAAGCCACGCAGATGCACGAGGGCCGACTCGGTCTCGTACTGCTGAGGCATCTCGCCGCTAGTGGACGCCGCTCGCCTGCGCCCCAGGTCACTGACAGTGAGTGCCTCCACCGCTGCCTCGACGCGCCAGCAGGCAGCGGCCAGACGGGTGTCGTGCGACGCGACAGGATCGGCGGCAACGGACACCAGACCCCGCACTTCGCGGGCGCAGTCGTCGAGCAGCTCAATGACCTGGCGGGCACGGGCCTTCCGAGCAGGGAAGGGAGTCAAAGGGTGCATCAGCGGGGCGAGCGCCAGCCGTACCCGGCCGAGCAGTAGTTCCAGTTCGGCGGCGTGCGGGGCAGGGTCGCCCTTCGGGTCTCCAGCGAGGCGAGCGGTCGCTTCGGCGGTGGCCGCGTGGACGCAGTGCAGTGCCCGCTGGATCCAGGCATCGTTCGTGGCGTGCGTGGTGACCGGCAGGACGAGGGCCACGGCCAGCGCGGCACACAGCGCACCCACACCGGTCTCTGCGAGACGGAGCACGAGCAGGCTGGGGTCCAGCACGCCCAGCAGGCCGTATAGCAAGCTGACCATAACCGTCACTGCCAGCATCATCCAGGAATACGAGACGGCGGCGGTGTAGAAGATGCCGAAGACACAGGCGGCAACCAGGGCGGCCGTTGGCGCGGGCGCGCCATGCAGCGGGATGGCGACCAGCAGGCCGACGGCGATACCGATCACAGTTCCGAAGACCCGGCGGAAACCGCGGACCAGGGTTTCGCCGCGAGAAGCCGTGTTGACGAAGATCCACCAGGCAGTACCGACGGCCCAGTACCAGCGCTCTTCGGAGAGCAGCTGCCCGACCAGAAGCGCGAGAGTCGAGGCAGCGGTGGCCTGGAAGGCTTGCCGGGTGGTGGGCCGCGCCAATCCGCTGCCGGGCAGGGCCGGCGGGGCCGCCGCGGGTGGGGTGTGACGCTCGATGGGCCAGAGCACGAAGCGCGTGGCGCCGGCAGCGAAGAGGGCAAGGCCCACGGCGGTGTACAGCTCAGGAAGCTGAGCAGGAACCGCGTGCAGGAACTGCGTGATGAAGAAGTTCATGAACGCGAAGATCCCGAGCGCGTGGCCCCGCGGGCCCCAGCGGCGGGCATAGACCCCACAGAAGACGACGGCCAGGAACGCGGCGTCACGGGCCGGGGCGATGCCGTGCAGTGTGGTGGCGAGCGCCAGCACGGGGAATCCGGCGATGGGAAGGAGGGCGGTGGTGATCCGCTGGTCACGGACGGTCGCATCGGTGACCGTGAAGAGGGCGAGTAGTGCCGCGAGCCCTCCGGTGATCGATGCGGTGAGCGATAGCCCGCACAGTTCGGAAACGGCGACAGCGGCAGCGACACCGAGGACAGCGCGGGTCGCGTTCCGCAGCCTCAGGCGCCCCGGGTCCGGAGCCACGAACATCCTCTTCACGGCGGTGTGCCGCCCCCTTGCGGTAGTACGCGTCCTGCCCACGGTCGTCCCGGGTGGCGGGCAACAGGCAGGCACGACGAAGGCACCGCGGTCCGGATCCGGCATCGTCGCCGTCCGGCGCTACACGGCGCCGCAAATACATGGATAGGACATAGACAACCACTTCCGGGCCCACTGGCTCAACTGTCGCGCCATCGACTGTGCCAATGGGCCAGCTGATCAGCGTCGTGGTCGACCGATGGAAGGCCAATGGGTCAGACTTCAACGGGCCGCGCGGATGCGGCCTCGCTCGCAGCGGCAGCTCGCCGCCATTCACATGTGAACCGCCGCCGCCACTTGCACACCGCGGCGTTACGAGTCGTAACGCCAGAGCCTGGGCGGAGTTCGCCCGCCGCTTCCAGCGTTCCAGCACAGCACGCTCGTCATCCGCCAACAGCAACGGCTCCAGCTTCGAACCACGACGCGGGACAAGCACCCCGGCAGAAGAACTCATGCAAGAAACGACGGACTACCGGCGCAGGACACTACTATGAATCGGAAGACGTCGAAATCGGCAGGTTTGCCATCAGGGTCATCCTTTTCGCGTCGACATGCGTAACACTAATGTCTGACTTGGTGCTCGTCCTCGACGGTGCGAGCCTCAAGACGACGGCAATGGCCGCTGTGATCGCATTCGGCGGCACCTTCGGTATTGGGTACTTCATCGCCAAGAGTCTTGGATTTATTCGAACGAGCACGTAATACTCGATAAACGCGGAGTCCATCGAAAACGAGAGTCCTCCCAGCTCAAACTGCGACCGCGCACAGCAACTGGACGCTCCCCGCAAGAGGACATCGCGACCGCTGGCCGGCTGCTCGCCTCGCACGCCGCCGTCGCCCTCGCGGACGCCCGCACCATCGACCAACTCGAACACGCCCTGGAGACCCGGCACGCCATCGGCGAGGCCATGGGCATCCTCATGCAACGCCACGGGATGAGCGACGAGGAGGCTTCAGCGTGCTACGGAACATCTCCCAGCATCACAACATCAAACTGCGCGACGTCGCCCAGCTGATCAGGGACAAGCGCACCGACGATCCGGCGTGATCATCAATGGGTCAACAAGGGCGGCGGGGTGGCGCAAGCCCTCGTTGACGAGCACTCGTGCGGAGCGGAGGGGCTGCGGAGCGCTGCGATGAACCAGAGTCCCGTGACCAAATGACTTTTGCCGGCAGCGTGGGCCCGGGCTGCCACGTCGCCGACGGGAAGTCTGCGTCGCGGTGTACGACGGTCTCCTCCAGCCGGCCCAGGACCATGTCCGCACTGTGGTAAGCCGATTCGCGGAGGGGCCGCATCTCGACATCAGGGACCATACCGATCGCCGGCAGGAGTGCGGGTATCGCCACGGCTGACGGCGGACCGTCGCGAGCGTGACCGGGCGGACCGCGGAGACGTCACACAGCGCCTCCCGCCCCTGCGATCTGTCGAATGCGCGTCGAAGACAACGGAGTTGGACGCCGATGATTGACAGATCGGCACCCGATGGGGAATCTGACTGTTGCAAAACCAGTGGGAACGCTCCCAGAAGCGCCCGGCGCACGACGAGTGGAAGGAGAGGCACCGCTGCGACGCTCCCGCGGAATTCCCACCTCCCCATCAGATGGGCGGGCAGGTGGGCGCGAAGGGCTTTCGCCATGATCGAGCCACGGGTCGGCCCCTGTTCACCGGCTCGCCGTGTCTCTGCTCGCAAGACCACGCCTCATCGATCACCACCACGGTCGCTGCCACGGGCAAGACCGGTACGTCCTCCACCCTGCGCGATACGCCGACCTGACCACCCCCACGGCTACTCCCCCCCACCACCTCGGTCAGCGTCACCGGCGCAGCATCGCCGATGCCCCTTCCCGGCCCTGCCCGCGCAGCGCTCCGCACACCCCCCACAGGAGTCTTCATGACCGGGCAACGGCGTAGTTTCCTGACCCTGAGCGCGGCCGGAGCCGCGGGCGTAGGCATGTCCCTGCTCGGCACGGGACAAGCAGGGGCCGCCTCGAGGGCCGGCGCTCCGACCCAGCGGTTCGCGGTCGGCGTGCGCCAGTACGCCTGGAGCCGCGGCGGCCGCCGGTGGACCACGTACGTCGACTACCCCGCCACCGGCGCCCCCGGTGGCTCCCCGGTCGCCAACGCCCCCGTCGCTCAGGGCGTTTTCCCGGATTGTGAGTTCATGCACGGCTGCAGCAGCAGTCCGCAGAAATCACGGGTGATCATCCGCCCCGGCCGAGGCGGGGTTCACCGTCTCCGCCCCCGCTTCGCCAACCTCAGCGGCCAAGACGTCTACAACGGCAACCAGTCCAAGGACGTCTCCGAGGTCATCACCCGGACCCTCGCCCTGAACACGGCCGGGGACCCGCTGGCCGGCCACATCGCCACTGCGGTCGGAGTCGGCGTCTCCGGCCACTCGATGGGCGGCATGACCACCCACGGCCTGCTGACGGCCTGGCCGGACGCACGGATCACCGCCGCGGTCCCCATGTCCTGTGTGTACATGGGAAATCCGAGCCCGGGTCCGCGCCAAAGCCCTGTTCATACACGGCGACCGAGACCGAAACTGCCCCATATCCTCCGCCCGCCAGGCGTATCGGGAACTGCCCGCCGCCAAGGCGTTCCTCACCTTCCGCGGCGCCGGCCACAGCAACTACTTCGGCGACTCCCGCACCATCAACACCTTCGTGGACTGGATGCGGTGGAGTCTGTACGGCGACAACGCTGCCCACGACCGCCTTCGCTCCGACGCCACTTCCAGCACCACCACCTGGGAATCCGTCCTGAGCTGAGGAGCAACCACGCACGGCGCCAGCCCGTCCACAGCGCGGGCGCTTCGCAGCTCCGACCACTTCTCGGACCACTGCGAGGCAGGCCGTGGGTGGCGCCATTGACTGTGTACGTTCCCAGGCTGGGCGCGGGAACCACACCCCCCAATACCCGGCGGCTCCGGCCGCTCGCACTCGGGCACAGGTCCACTGAGGGCCAAAACCCTCGAGGCTGAAAGAGAGGAAAGCTCATGGTTTCACTAGCAGGGAAGATCAGAGCCGTTTTCCTTGCCGTCCTGTTGACGGTTGCCGCATCCGTGTACGGCGCGGCACATCAGGCATCGGCCGACACCGTGGCACAGTCGAGCGCTTCGCAGATCGTGGCCGACATGGGCGCGGGATGGAATCTGGGGAACCAGCTCGAAGCCACCATCAACGGATACCCCAGCGAAACGGCATGGGGCCAGCCGACCGTAACGCAAGCACTCATCGACAAAGTCAGGGCGGCAGGGTTCAAGACGATCAGGATCCCGGTCTCTTACCTGGGGCACATAGGACCCGGCCCGAATTACACGATAAACCCCTCCTGGCTGAACCGAATCCAAGAAGTCGTCAACTACGCCTACAACAGGGGCCTGCATGTGATGATCAACATGCACGGCGACGGCTACAAGACCATCAACGGCTCGTGGCTGATCTGCGATTCACCCTCCCAAGCGACAATCAAGGCCAAGTACGAGAAGGCTTGGCAGCAGATCGCGAACAGGTTCAAGAACTACGACCAGCGCCTGATCCTGGAGTCCATGAACGAGGAGTTTGACGGACAGTACGGCAACCCGACCCAACCGTGCTACTCAAACATCAACAGCTACAACCAAATCTTCGTGGACACCGTGCGGAAAACGGGCGGAAACAACAGTTCGAGGTGGCTGCTCGTTCCCGGCTGGAACACGAACATCGATTACACCGCGGGGAACTACGGCTTCAGGCTTCCGTCCGACCAGTATCGATCCCCCTCCATTCCCGCCAACGAGCGGCGCATCATGATCTCCGTTCATCACTACAGCCCTTGGGACTTCGCCGGAGAGGAAAGCGGCACCATCACGCAGTGGGGACGAGCGGCGACCAATCCATCGAGAACGTCGACCTGGGGACAGGAAGACTATCTGGATTCACAGCTCAAGAAGATGTATGACACATTCGTCACTAAGGGGTACCCGGTGGTCGTCGGCGAGTACGGCGCGATCGACAAGTCGTCGTTCGATTCGTCGAACAACAGGTATCGTGCGGACTTCGCACGGGCCGTCGTGGCCACGGCCAAGAAATACGGGGCGGCCACCGTCTACTGGGACAATGGCACAACCGAACGGTACGGGTTCGGGCTCTTCAACCGGCGCTCCCTCACGGTGACCCAGCAGGGCATCATCAACGCCATCATGAGCGGCGTCGGCGGCCGTGCCGCCGGCACCGGCCTTCCGTCTGGCTCATAGCAGATCCGGGGCCCGGCTACGGGTACGACCTCGGTGGGCGCGCAGTGCGGCCGGGTGGAGGCGACGCCACACGGTGTGCGATCTCGTCCAGCTGCGCGCCGACCAGCAGGCCACGCGGTCGTCGGGGGTGTCGGGATGGCGTGGGTGCGGTTGACGCCGTGCAGGGCCGCGCAGCCCGAGCCGGGTTCGCGCTGGTCGCAGTCGGCGCTCACATCACGGAAGTACGTGCAACGGGTGCACTGCATGATGTTGCCGCCGATGGTCGCCATGTTGCGCGGCGGACGCGCTCAGCTCCAACGCCTGCGAGATCACAATGAGCATCCCGACCGCCAGTGGCTCAGCGCGCTTCCTCTAGACTGAGCCATTGGTGCAGCCCGGACCATTGGGGGGCGGCCGTGGCAGAGCCAACGGACGAGGAGGACGCGCGATGCCCGTGGACGAGCTCGACACTCGCATCCTGCGGCTGCTGCTGGAGCAGCCGCGCACCAGCGTGCGCGAGTACGCCCGGATCCTCGGCGTCGCCCGGGGCACGCTGCAGGCCCGGCTCGACCGTCTGGAGCGCGACGGCGTGATCACCGGTGCCGCACCGGCCCTCTCCCCCGCCGCGCTCGGGCATCCGGTGCTCGCGTTCGTGCACATCGAGGTCACCCAGGGCCATCTCGACGAGGTGGGTGACGCGCTGGCGGCCGTGCCGGAGATCGTCGAGGCGTTCTCGATCACGGGCGGCGGGGATCTGCTGGCCCGGGTGGTGGCGCGGGACAACGCCCACCTGGAGGACATCGTCCAGAAGCTGATCAGCATGCCCGGAGTCGTGCGCACCCGTACCGAGGTCGCCCTGCGCGAGCGCGTCTCGCACCGGCTGCTGCCACTGGTGGAGTCGATCGGCCGCGCGGCCCGGCCCTGACTCGCCGCGATCTTCGGGTCGCGGCCTTTGAGATGCGGGCACCATGAGCGGGCTCGGCGGCACAACGGTCACCTTCGATCTCGACGGAACGCCCGTGGACAGCGAGCCGAACCACTCGGCCCGCCGGCTCGGAGTGGACCCGGCCGGCTGTGTGGTGCCGGAGGACGCGGCCCCGGGGGCCGCCGCCGCGGGCATGCGGCGCATCACGATCCCTCATGTCCCGGCACAGGCGGACGCACCGGAGTCCGCCACCGCGGGTCTGCTGCTGCAGGGCGGCCAGGCGGAGTTCACGGCACGGACGGCGCACGAGTGGCCGGCGCGCTCGGCCGGGCCCTCCTGAACTCACCGCGCTCTCCCGGCCTTTCCCAACTCGCCCCTCCCGACCCGTTGACGCTCCTGCGTCCCCTCCCTAAGGTCTGGTCGATCATTCGTACGGCGTTCGATATATCGACCGCCCTGCCGGTCATCCTGGCCCATCCCAGAGCAGCATCCGTGGACCCGTGGAGGAGCACACATGGCACGGCCCCTCTCCAGAAGAACCCTTCTCCAGGCCGCGACCCTCGCGGCGGCCGTCCCCGCGCTGTCGCACACGGCGACGGGGCGGGCCGCGGCGGCTCCCGCAGCGGCCGCCGCCGACACCCCCGCCGCCTGGACCGTACGGCCGTTCGGGCTGGAGGACGTGAGTCTCGGCCGGGGCGTATTCGCCGACAAGCGGAACCTGATGCTGGACCACGCCCGCGGCTACGACGTGCACCGGCTGCTGCAGGTCTTCCGCGCCAACGCCGGTCTGCCGACGGGCGGCGCGGTCGCCCCCGGCGGCTGGGAAGGACTGGACGGCGAGGCCAACGGCAACCTGCGGGGCCATTACACCGGCCACTTCCTGACCATGCTGGCGCAGGCGTACCTCGGGACGAAGGAGCGGGTGTTCGCCGACCGGATCGGCACCATGGTCGGCGCGCTGACCGAGGTGCGTGCCGCGCTGCGGCGGGATCCGGCTGTGCTGAGCGTCGACGGGAGGTTCGGGACCGCAGCGGACCAGGTGCGGGGCTCCTACCAGTACGTGGACCTGCCGGCCGCCGTGCTCGGCGGGGCCTTGGCGATCACCCTGTCCGTCTGGGTGCGGCCCACGCACGACGCCGGCTGGGCCCGGATCTTCGACTTCGGCAACGGCACCGACCGCTATCTGTACCTGGCCGCCCGCAACCAGGCCGGAGTGCCGCGCTTCGCCGTCACGACCTCGGGTGCGGGCGGCGAGCAGGGCCTGAACGGCACGGCCCCGCTGGCGCTGAACCAGTGGAGCCACCTGGCGGTCACGATCGGGGGCGGCACCGGGACGCTCTACGTCAACGGCACCGCCGTCGCACGCAACACCGCGATGAGCCTCACTCCATCGGCACTCGGCACCCTGAGGAACAACTGGCTCGGCCGCTCGAACTACCCGGCAGACCCGGTCTTCGCGGGTGCCTACGAGGAGTTCAACGTCTTCTCGCGGGCGCTGACCGCCGCCGAGATCACAGAGTTGCAGAGCCGCCGGGCCGCCGACGCCTCGACGGGCCGGGGCGACCTGGCGTCGTACGCCTTCGACGAGACGGCCGGCGGGACCTTCGCGGACTCCTCCGGCCGGAACCTGACGGCCACCCTGCGCCGCACCTGGGGCGGGCCCAGCCACCCCGGGTTCCTCGCGGCGTACCCGGAGACGCAGTTCATCGACCTGGAGTCGCGGACCACCTCCGACTACACCAAGGTGTGGGCGCCGTACTACACCGCGCACAAGATCCTCCGGGGCCTGCTCGACGCGTACACCGCCACCGACGACGACCGGGCCCTCGACCTCGCGTCCGGCATGTGCGACTGGATGTACTCCCGGCTGTCCAGGCTGCCCGAGGCCACGCTGCAGCGCATGTGGGGAATCTTCTCCAGCGGCGAGTTCGGCGGCATCGTCGAGGCGATCTGCGACCTGCACACGATCACCGGCAAGCCCGAACACCTAGCGCTGGCCAGGCTGTTCGACCTGGACCGGCTGATCGACGCGTGCGCCGCGAACACCGACATCCTCGACGGCCTGCACGCCAACCAGCACATCCCGATCTTCACCGGCTATGTGCGGCTGTACGACGAGACGGGCGACGAGCGCTACCTCACCTCGGCGAAGAACTTCTGGGACATGGTCGTACCGCACCGCATGTACGGCATCGGCGGCACCAGCGCGCAGGAGTTCTGGAAGGCCCGGGACGTGATCGCGGGCACGATCGGCTCGACCACGGCCGAGACGTGCTGCGCCTACAACATGCTGAAGCTGAGCCGGACCCTGTTCTTCCACGAGCAGGACCCGAAGTACATGGACTACTACGAGCGGGCCCTGTACAACCAGGTGCTCGGCTCCAAGCAGGACAAGCCCGACGCGGAGAAGCCGCTCGTCACGTACTTCATCGGGCTGACGCCCGGTCATGTCCGGGACTACACGCCCAAGCAGGGCACGACCTGCTGCGAGGGCACGGGCATGGAGAGCGCCACGAAGTACCAGGACTCGGTGTACTTCGCGAAGTCCGACGGCAGCGCGCTGTACGTCAACCTGTACAGCCCCTCCACGCTGACCTGGGCCGAGAAGGGCGTCACGGTCGCGCAGACCACCCGCTTTCCGCAGGAGCAGGGCAGCACGCTCACCTTCGGGGGCGGCCGGGCCTCCTTCACGCTGCGGCTGCGGGTGCCGTCGTGGGCGACCGCCGGGTTCCGAGTGACCGTCAACGGGCGTGCGGTGTCCGGGACTCCGAAGCCCGGGAGTTACTTCGACGTGTCCCGGGCCTGGCGGGCCGGTGACACCGTCCGCGTCGCCATGCCGTTCCGGACACGGGTGGAGAAGGCCCTCGACGACCCGTCCCTGCAGACCCTGTTCCACGGCCCGGTCAACCTGGTGGCCCGCGACGCCTCCACGGAGTACCTGAAGGTCGGGCTGTACGGCGGCGCCGGTCTCTCCGGCGACCTGTCGGCCTCCCTCACGCCGGTGCCGGGCAAGCCGCTCCACTTCACCCTGGACGGCAGGCAATGGGCGCCGTTCTCCGAGGGGACGGAGGATCCGACGCACACGTACTTCCGGCGCGCGGAGCCGAACGTGGTGTTCGGCGGCCGGGACTCCGGTGTCGCCAACCCGGCGAAGGCCGACGGCACCACGCTCCTGGACGAGATCTGGGCCGGGGCGCCGTTCGGCGCCAAGGGGGCGCTGGTGGCGCGGGTGCGCTCCACCGTGGACGCGTGGGTGGCGGCCGGACTGCTGAGCAGGACCGACGGAGACCAGGTGATCAGGACGGCGGACGCGGCCTCGTACCAGCCCTGAGCGGCTGGGGGCCCGGGGCCGGTGCCCTGCCGCTTTTCGCGCATGCGGCACCGGCTCCGGGCGGCTCACAACTTTTTTGCGGCAGAGGTGATTGTTTCGCCCCTGTCATCCGTACCTCCTGGTGTTGGGCCGTTCATATCCCAGGAGGCACGATGCGCATCTCGCGCAGCACGGCAGGAACCGCGTTCGTGGGCGGTGCGTTGATCCTTACGCTCACCGCGCTCGCCTACCCGAGCATGCTGGGCGTGCAGAACACGGCTTCCGGCCAGGACCGCATCATCGCCAACACCCAGTACGGGCCGCTGACCGAGGCGGACCGCGACTTCGTGGTGAAGGTGCGCGCGGCCGGGCTGTGGGAGCACCCTCTGGGTCTGCTGGTGATGCAGCGCGGCGGATCGCCCGAGATGAAGGAGGCCGGCGAGCACCTGGTCGTCGGGCACGGACGGCTGGACGCCGCCTGCCGCAGGATCGCACCCGAGCTGGGCATCACGCTCCCCAACCAGGCGTCGCCGCAGCAGCAGCAGTTCGTCGCGACGGTGGAGGGCGCGCAGGGGCAGGAGTTCGACTCGACCGCGACGACCATCATGCGCGTGACCCACGGCCAGATCTTCTCGACGATCGCCAAGATCCGCGCCAACACGAGGAACTCGCTGGTACGTCAGCTCGCCGACCAAGCCAACTCCACGGTGCTGGACCACATCACCATTCTGGAGAAGACCGGCCTGGTCAACCACGAGCAGGTCACCCTCCAGCAGACCAGCCCGCCGAAGATGCCGGAGGAGATGACCACTCCGCCGCCTCCGCAGGTGGGCTCGCCGGTCCTGACGCTGAAGATCCCCAAGGAGCTGGAGGACCTGCGTACGGAGGCGCCGAACGCGCTCCAGCCGTCGCCTTCGGCGGGGTGAGCCGAGGGGCGTGGGGATCAGGAGCGGCGGCGGGGCTTGCCCCGCTTGCCGCCCTTGGCGGCGCCGCCGGACCCGCCGCGCCGGTTCGTGCCCGTCGCCCTCGCCTGCTGTGGCTTGCGGCGGTCGTCGCGCCTGGGCTTCTCCTGCGCCACAGGCTGCTTGCGGCCCCGGGTGCTGTTGGCCGTGCGGCCGCGGACGATGCCGATGAAGTCCTCCACCTGGTCCGTCGTCGCGTCCTCGGGCCAGGCCAGGGCCACGCTCGACTCGGGGGCGTCCGTGAGGGGACGGTGGGTGAGGTCCTTGCGGTGGTGGAGACGGGCGAGCGACAGGGGGACGATCAGGACGCCGATGCCGGCCGCGACCAGCTCGACGGCGTCGGCCGTGGTGGCCGGGCGTTCGAGGGCGGGTCGTCCGGGGAGGGTCTCCCAGTCGAGGACGTCGTCGAGGGGGTGCAGCACGATGTCGTCGGCCAGGTCCTCGGGGGACACCTCGTCGGCGGCCGTGACCAGGTGGTCCTTGGGTACGACGACGACCGTCTGCTCGGTGTAGAGGGGGATGGCACTGAAGACCGTCCGGTCCACGGGCAGTCGTACGAGACCCGCGTCGGCGTCCCCGTCGCGCAGCTGTCCGGCCGCCGCTCCGGGGGGCACCTGCGTGAGGGTCAGCGGGACGTCGGGCTGCCGCTCGTTCCAGATGCGCACCCACTTGTCGGGCATCACCCCGGGGACGTACACGAGCCGGAACGAGGGAGGAACTTCCGAGCCTGTCACCTCGCCAGGTTACCGGCCGTGGTCAGAGGTCGTGCACGTGCTCGATACGCTGGACGGCATGACGTCGCACCAGAGCACCCAGACCATGAAGCCCGCGACCGCGGCGAAGAAGCTGGGTGTGTACCTCGAGGCCACACCCGCCGCGTTCCAGGAGGGTGTCGTTTCGCGCGCCGAGCTGAACGAGCTCCAGGCGAACCCGCCGCAGTGGCTGCGGGACCTGCGGAACAACGGCCCGCACCCCCGGCCGGTGGTCGCCGCGAAGCTCGGCGTCTCCATCGCGGGCCTCGCCCGCGGCGGTGTCACCGAGCCCCTCACCACCGAGCAGATCGAGAAGCTGAAGCAGGAGAGTCCCGAGTGGCTGGTGCGCGAGCGCGCCACCCAGGCGGAGGTGCGCAAGGAGGCGGCCCGGATCAAGAAGAAGAACGCCGAGCGCACCGGCTGACCTCGAAGTCCTTCCTCCAGCTGCCCCGACCGGTCTTCCGGTCGGGGCCGTTGTCGTTCTCCGGCCCTGGTACGGGGCCGTGTGTGGCGCCGGTGAAGAAGCGGCGCTCGAAGTCCGTGAAGCTGGTGACGCGCACCGGCTCGTTCAGTGGACCGCGCCGGGTGTGGCCCACGAACGCGGTCACCGACGTGGGTCAGGGCGAGATGGTGCGGGTGCTGCTGGGAGGCTCTTCGACGTAGACACCGGGATACGTCGGCTTGGCGGCGCTCACTGCGCTCATCAGCATTCCCCCTCCTGTCCCTGTCTCGGGCACCGGAGGTTGATCGAGGCCTTACGGGTCGCATTCGCGTGCCCCTTCGAGTGCCCCCTTCCGACCGGGGCATGCCCGCGGTAAACGCCAGACCGCGCCACCCTTTCCATCCCGTAGAAATATCTACGAGCATGGTTCCGGCCGGGCGGCACGCGGAATCCCGCGGTCACCGGCCGGTGTCCAGCGCGCGCCCACCGGGCGCCGTCGACTGTGCCTGGGGTGGCCATGCAGAGCGTCATGTGGAAGCAAGCCGTCGAGTGGCTCGCCGCGGCGGCGACGGACCCCCAGGAGTGCAAGCGGGAGTGGGACTACGGCGCGGGCACGGTGCTCGTGGAGGCCGGGCGGTACTGGGACGTGCTCAGCGTTCCCGACCGGCTGGGCCTGCTCGCGCTGGACATGCTGTGGCGCGACCCGCTCAAGGTGCCCGGCCCCACCCTGGTCGACTGTGCCGCGCGCAGAGTGGGGTTCTTCCTGCCGCCGGATCCCGTCAGCGAGTGGGTGGGGTTCGGCGTCCGGCACGTCGGCCGGGGCTCCTGGGTGGCCGTGCCGCCGCCGTACCGGCCCGCCGGGCGCCTGGAGTGGCTCGTCCCGCCGGATGGCACCGGCGCCCTGCACGCCCCTGGCACGCTCGAGTCGGCCCTGCGGGAGGCCTCCGGCACGCTCGCCTTGCTGGCACCGGTCAGCGCGGAGCCCGTGATGACGGACGGGTGGTGAGGCTGGCGCCGGCCGGGGCGGCCGGGCCCATGTGCCGGCCCGCTGCCCAGGAGGTGACGGCTGCCCAGGTCTCGCTCGCGGCCGGCGCCGCGAAGGAGGCCCACTGGCCGTCGCGGTGCTCCGGGACCGTGTGGCCCCTCGCCTCCCATTCGGCGACCAGCGCCGCGTAGATGGGCGGATGTCCCGCGTATCCCGTGGTGAGTTCGGCGTACGAGCGGGGCGCGGCGGCGTTCCCGTGAAGGCGCCGCGCCGTCTCCGTGCTGTCCATGCCAGGGCCAACGCGACGCCGCGCACCGGTGGTACGCGGGCAGGCCCCCGTCCGTCGGGTCGAGTGAACCCGTCACCCGTACGGCGGCACACGGGCACCGGACAAACATCCAGTCAGCCGGTCGCCCGTTCAGCGTGGGGGCTGCTTCCCGGCCAGTGGGGCATTCCCGGCCAGTGATTCATTCCCGGGCAGGTCGGTCGCGCTCGCGGCGACGTAACGGGAAGGCCGGCTTCCGGCTCTCCCGAGTCCTCGACCGGTGACGGGCTCATCCGGTAACACTGTCCTCACGCCGAGAACCGGTACGACGGCAGGGAGAGGCCATGTCACAGCGCCCTGACCTCCGGCGGCGCAGGGCCGTGCTGGAGCACGAGTGGTCCCGCTGGGTGCCGCGGCTGAGCGTCCCGGGCACGCGGCCGGGCGGCAGCGCGGCGTTGCGCCACGAGGTGACCGAGTCCTGGGCGCGTTCACTGAGCAGCGTGGACCCGGGCCGGCACAGCGCCCCGGTCACCGACGGCGGCCCGGTCCACCGGCGCTGGACGTCCTCTCCGCTCTACCGGCCGGTCTCCGGTCTGGCCGGCGACTGCGCAGCATCGCCGAGGACGCCGGGTTCGTCACGGCGGTCACCGACGAGTCCGGCACCATCCTGTGGACCTGCGGCGGCCCGACCATGCGCCGCCGGGCCGAGCAGGTCAACTTCGCGCCCGGCGGCCGCTGGGACGAGCAGGCCATGGGCACCAACGCCCTGTCCCTCGCCCTGCGCACCGGCCGCCCCAGCTCCGTCTTCTCCGCCGAGCACCTGGTGTCCGCCCTGCACGGCTGGGTCTGCTACTGCGCGCCCGTGCACGGCGCCGACGGCCGGGTCCTCGGCGTACTGGACCTGTCCACCACCTGGGACCGCTCGCACCCCCTGGCCATGTCCACCGTACGGACCCTGGTGTCCACGATCGAGGCCCGTCTCGCCACGGAGCAGCCCCGCCCGGGTCAGCTGCGGCTCACGTGCCTGGGCGCCGAACGGGCCGTACAGGAGGGACGGCCCCTCCCCCTGCGCCCCCGCCAGCTGGAGATCCTCACCCTGCTCGCGCTCGAACCCGGCGGCTTCTCCCCGGAACGGCTGCGCGCCGCCCTCTACGGCGACCGGCCGGTCACGTCGTCCACCTTCAAGGCGGAGGTCTCCCATCTGCGCCGCGCCCTCGGCGGCGGCATCTCCCCCCGCCGCTACGCCCTCACCACCCCGGTGTCCTGCGACGCCGCCGACGTCCTGCGGGCGCTGGAGCAGGGCGACACCGACACCGCCGTGCGCCGCTACGGTGGCCCGCTGCTCCCCCGCTCCGAGGCACCCGGCGTCGAGGAGTGGCGCACCCGCCTCGAAGTGGCCGTGCGCGCGGCCGTACTGGCGAGCACCCGCCCGGAACACGCCCTGCGCTACGGCGAACGGGCCCCGTACGACGCGGAGATCCACGAGCACGCGTTGCGTCTGCTGGGCCCGGAGGACACCCGTCGTGCGATCGCGGCGGGCCGGCTGACGACCGCCCTGCGCGACTGACGCCCACCGCGGCGCCAACCTTGCGCCAACCTCCCGGGAGCACAGTGAGGGGCGTCACGACGGCATGGCCCGTCACTCGCCCTTCACCGAGGAGAGCCGCCATGGTGTACGCGCAGCCGGGAACGGACGGGAGCATCGTCACCTTCGCCCGCCGCTACGACAACTTCATCGACGGCGACTGGACTGCCCCCGTCGAGGGGCGCTACTTCGACAATCCGACGCCCCTGACCGGCGAGGTCTTCTGCGAGGTCGCCCGCTCCACGGCGGCCGACGTCGACCTCGCCCTGGACGCGGCACACCGGGCGGCCGACACGTGGGGCCGCACGTCGACCGCGGAACGCGCGAACGTCCTCAACAGGATCGCGGACCGCATCGAGCAGCACCTGGAGAAGATCGCGGTCGCCGAGACCTGGGAGAACGGCAAGCCGGTCCGCGAGACCCTGGCCGCCGACATACCGCTGGCCGTGGACCACTTCCGGTACTTCGCCGGCGTCGTCCGCGCCCAGGAGGGCAGCATCGCGGAGATCGACGCCGACACGGTCGCCTACCACTTCCAGGAACCGCTGGGCGTGGTCGGCCAGATCATCCCGTGGAACTTCCCGATCCTCATGGCCACCTGGAAGCTCGCGCCCGCGCTGGCCGCCGGCAACTGCGTCGTCATCAAACCGGCCGAGCAGACCCCGGTCAGCCTGCTCTACGTCCTCGACCTGGTCGCCGACCTGCTCCCGCCCGGCGTGGTCAACGTCGTCAACGGCTTCGGCGTGGAGGCGGGCAAGCCGCTGGCGTCCAGCCCTCGGGTGGCGAAGGTGGCGTTCACCGGCGAGACGACGACCGGCCGCCTGATCATGCAGTACGCCAGCGAGAACATCATCCCCGTCACGCTGGAACTGGGCGGCAAGAGCCCGAACATCTTCCTGCCGGACGTCATGGCCGCCGACGACGACTTCCTGGACAAGGCGGTCGAGGGCTTCGTGATGTTCGCCCTCAACCAGGGCGAGGTCTGCACCTGCCCGTCCCGCGCGCTGATCCCCTCGTCGATCTACGACGACTTCATGGCCCGCTGCGTCGAACGCACCCGGGCCATCGTCGGCGGCGACCCGCTGGACCCCGCCACGATGATCGGCGCGCAGGCCGGCAACGACCAGTACGAGAAGATCCTCTCCTACCTCGACATCGGCAGGAAGGAGGGCGCCGAGATCGTCACGGGCGGCAACCCCCGCACGGTGACCGGCTTGGAGGGCGGCTACTACGTCGAGCCGACCATCTTCCGCGGCACCAACGACATGCGGATCTTCCAGGAGGAGATCTTCGGACCGGTCGTCTCGGTCACGACGTACGACTCGGTGGACGAGGCGCTGAAGATCGCCAACGACACGCTTTACGGCCTGGGCGCCGGCGTCTGGACCCGTGACGGCAACACGGCCTACCGCCTGGGCCGCGAGATCAAGGCGGGCCGCGTCTGGACCAACTGTCAAGCACCGGGTTTCGTGGAGACTGAGTTAGCTGGTTTTCTGGAGTGACGCAGGAGGTTCGGCCGAGAGGTAGTGGGCGGCCTCGTGTTCG